>JAHDQI010000009.1 GCA_018433925.1 Phycisphaerae bacterium
ATTGAATCAACGAACAAAGGAACCTATATCGGCGGAACCGCTCAATCCGGCGGCGATCTTTCCATAACAGCAGGCACGTATATTTCATTTGACGGAGATGCCGTCAGCGGAGGAAACATCACGCTCGAAACGGGCAGCAATAACACCTATGCTCTTGGAAACCTGCTGGCCGAGGGAGATATCGACCTGCTTACCGATCTCTATCTCGGAGGCGGGCAATGGGTGGAAGAGTCCGGCATCACCTGGCAGGGTGATCAGGCCATTCGCTCAAATTCCGGAACCGTGACCGCCGAGGGATTGATCCGCAAGGAAACCCCCGGACAACTGTTCATATCGGGCGGCGGTACAAACGAAGCAGGCGTATCGGTTGCGCTCAACCACAGCGGACCGGAGCCGGCTGTTTCCAACGGCGGAAACATCTATATCAGCGGCCTGGGAGACGTACAGATTGCAGGGGATATTATCGCCGTTGCCCCCGGCTCTCTGCCTTTCCCGCCGGAAAGCGACGGCCCCATTAACGAACCGGCGCCGGTTGGGGGCGTGGCTGTCTTTTCAGAAACAGGCGGCATCTACACACCCGGAAGCGATGCGGTTGAGGTCACCATCATGGGCTATTCAAACGAGGTGTTCACAACGGAACCCATCGGCGTCGATCTCCCTTATGCGGACGGGAAAGCGGCGGTTGAACTGGTCAGCCAGGATACGCTGAAAATCGGCTCAAATGCGGAAATAATCGCATTTGGCGCATATCTTCCGGCCACAGAAGAAAATGAAGGCGGCGGGGTCGACAATCGGCCGGGAATCGACTTTCTGGCAGAGGATGCGGCCATCGGCGGCTATGACCGCGAAAAAGGCATAGCGAGCGACGTGGCCATTTATCTGGCCAGCACCGCCGGCAATGTGGAAATCAATACTCCGCACATCTATGTCAGTTCGGGCATCAAAAATGGAGTCGATCAGGTTCGCATTTCCGAAATCCCGTTTGGCCCCGCAACGGTTGTCTTTGACGCATACGATACCGTGCTCATGTCGTTTCTGAACGGAGAGACCGAACCCTACAATTACCGCCTCGAAGTGGTTTCACGGATTACAGAATGGCTCAGCCAGGCCATTTCCAACCAGACCCTTCCGTTCGCGGACAACCCGGAGACCATGAAAGAAATGTATGTCGATTATGTCCTCCGCGGGGCGGGCGATTATCCGGACTACCCGGATACGCGGGCCTGGGTGCTGGAAGATCCTTCGCCGACTCCGGATCCGGCGGTCCCGCCGCTGGCCGACCTGATCCTTCCTGAAATCAGCGGGTGCCCGGTGGAACTTGAGGCCGCGGCCGCGGAACTGGGGATTTCAGCCGACGACCTGCAGCTTCGTATCGGCAGCTCGCTGGCCCTGAATCCGAATCTCAATGCCTGTCAGGCATGTGCACGACTGATAAACGCCTCTCGTATTCTCAGCGACGAGGGCGGGCTTCGCCTAGCGGCCATGAATCAGATCTTCAATACGCTGGCCCCGGCGGAGGCGCCCTTTACCCCCGAAATGTCCGCCTCGGTCATGGTGGCCTTTGCGGAACTCGGAGACCAGGACGCACAGTATGCCCTGGCCAATGAATACGTCGAGGCGTTTGTTGAATATGTCGCGGTGTTGGACACACAGCTTCGGATCCCCGTCGGAGACCCGGTAGCCCTCGTTCTTAATAAATACGGTTCCGATATGTTCGGAACCGATAACCCGAATATTCAGGCGTTTGTACTATCAAGGATTCAGAGCGTCTCTGATAACCTTTAATAAACAATACCATTTGAGAAAGGGGTGATTATGAAAAGATTGGCTGGAACGATTTTTTGTATGCTGCTTTTGTCAGTTGCCGGAGCACGGGGGGATGTGATCCGTCTGACCGCGATTGAAGACACGTACATTGACAGTATGGATACCTCCGGCACGTTCGGCAGCGAAGAGCTGCTGAATATCCAGGGAAACGCTCCGGGCATGTGGTCTTTGGGCTCCGTTCAGCAGACCTTTCTGAAGTTCGAGCTCGAAGGGGCGATTCCGGAAAACGCGATCATCTCGGCCGCTGTTTTTGGCATCTACTATGCCGGACAGCAGAGCGGTGGGTTTACCACGGCCGATCCGTCCGCGTTTCTTTATTATGTCAGCGATGACACATGGAGCGAAGATACGCTGGACTGGGACACGGCCCAATCGCTC
>JAHDQI010000224.1 GCA_018433925.1 Phycisphaerae bacterium
AGCCTCTCCCTCTGCCGTTACCAGGCACCTATTTTCCGCGATCGGTTCCGGAAACAGGGCCAGCGAGGCATAACAAAAAGAGTTGGGGTTGGCCACAAGAATGTGTCCGCCCATATATTGCCGGAGCGTTTTAAGGGCCTGACTTTGTATTTGTCCTGCAGTCTGCATGATATCCTGATACTGGCTCATCGCCTGTTCATAAACCTCCGCGACACTGGAACCGGGGATAATATCATGAAACTGATTCAGGCAAAGAAGCTGCCATACCCGGTTCAATTGCAGATGCGGATATTCATAATCAGACTCCAGAATCGCCGCAAAACCGGCCAGCCACTCTGCATTATGCAATGCAATCTCACCCATTCGATTGGCCTTCTTGATTCGTGCCTGTGTGGTATATGTACCTCGATGATATTCCAGATACAATTCCCCTTCCCAGCGAGGCAGATTATCCTTAGCGCTTTTCTCCAGTTTTTCAAAGAAATCAACGGCTCTGCCGTGACTGACCCTCGGCAAACCGGGCATTTGTCCCATTTCACGGATATTTTCCAGCATTTCCCGTGTCACCCCGCCGCCGCCGTCCCCATGCCCAAACGCAGTCATCAGTTCAGTAGAAAGCTCTTTCTGCTGATACTGTGTCCAGGTGGTCTGAATCTCTTCCGGCGTAGCCGCCCCATTATAAGTCACCATTTTGTTGGTTCGGCTGGGGGTCGTGGTTCCCAAATGTGTCAGTATTTCGGTACCATCGAGGCCTCTCCACAGAAATGTATCATAGGGGATTCGATTGTACTGATTCCACGCCATTTTCGTCGTATAGAAATATTTCAGGCCCGCCTGCCGGATCAGTTGGGGCAGATTCACACAATAACCAAAAACATCTGGCAACCAAAGGATCGGCGTTTCCGTTCCCTGTCCAAAGTATTTTGCAAAGAATGTGCGTCCCAGCAGGAACTGGCGAACCAGTGATTCAGCACCGCTCAGATTACAGTCTGCTTCTACCCACATCCCTCCGGTAACTTCCCACCGGCCGGCCGCCGCCTTCTCCTGAATATTTTTAAACAGCAACGGATAATCCTGTCGCACAAAATCATACAACTGGGCCTGACTTTGGGTGAAGACAAAGGACTTAAATTCTTCCATCAGCCGAAGTGTTGTGGTAAACGTCCTGCCGCATTTTCGTCGGGTCTGAGCCAGCGGCCACAACCAGGCAACATCAATGTGTGAATGCCCAATCGCAGTAATGTCTACATCCAGCGGATGCCCTGATTTTTTGACTCCCTCTTCCAAACATCGATGGGCCTCGGACACGCTCTCATAAAGGCGCGGCTCGAACGGTTCGCGGGTATCCAAAACCTGAAACGCCTGATCTGCGGCATGGAGCAATTTTGCACGCCGGGACGAATCCGGATCAAGCCCCTGGACGGTTTGGAGGACAATGCGTACGGCCGCAATAAAACGGCTTAACGCCCGATCCATCAAAACAACGGAACAATCTTCCATAAATAGCTGAAATTTCGGTTCTGTATCGAAATAGCCCCATCGGCCGCTATAGCCATGAAGCGACAGGCAATGTTCCTTTCCATCCGAGTAAACATCCGGCAGGGTGATTCTTTTGTGATATTTGTCCGCTCCGGCAAAAGGCCGGCCGTCGATATAAACCAGAGATTCCGGGTGGCAGAAATCCCAATTGGAGGCCTCTCCAATTTTAATTTCCAGCGCAGGGATCTGCTGTTTCGGCCAATCCAAAGGAACCGCAAACCGGCTTCGCAACGTAAAATTGGTATTCCACTTCCCCCAATAAGAATGAGGTCGTATTACAGGCCACTGGGAATCATCTATATCAGTTTCCGTCAGCGGGTCGGCAAAAGCATCCGGGAGTTCCGTATAACGAAACGGAGCAATCGGCTGCCGTTTTCGGATTGTCAGCGGTTCCAGCAATTTCAGCCGCCGAATTAGTTTTTCCAATGTAAATCTTTTTTTGTGTTCCATGACGTCCTCAGCGTTTGCCCATTATCGTATGTCAATTCGCCCCTTCAGTGTCTATCCAAACACGACCCTCCTGCTGAATAGAAACCGTACAGGTCGTCCCCTTCGACAGCTTTACTCGTGCCTCGGCCTGATAAATTCGGCCATCTCCGATAAGGGTAATCGGTCCAACAAGGCAGGAATGTCGAAGATCCGATAGAGCTAATTCATCAAGCGTTTGTGCATAGCCATTATTTTTCAGTCGGTACTCTTCCTGGGCATATAAGACTCTGTGCAGTAAATATCGAGCCGGGATCGTCTCCTCGGGCACAAATTCAACGTCGTCGCCTACAGGGCGAGTCGAGAACTGAATATACCCCCAGGTTTCCGGACGGTGCATATTAATGACGCCCTGCGGTGACCACACCCAGTTTTCTTCATGCCAGTCATCGGTCCGTTCCTCTTTTCCGGGCAGCCGGACATACTTCCCATTGACAATTTTATGCCTCCACTGCACCCGTGAAAAATTCATCCGCCATTGATCTCCGTCAAGGGGAGGGCATGCCGTCCCCGCATGTTCAACCATGGCTTTCCACGGAAATGCAATTTCAATTGTCCACCCTGTATCGATATTCGTCGGATCATTCAATGTACCATGAACGCACACTCCGCTTTTTTGTCCCGGCATTTCCCGAATTTTCCACTGCCCGGCATGCTTATAAGGTTTATCAAGGAACAGATTCCAGACGGTGTTCAGTGCATTTATTTCAAATTCATAATAGCAATGGCTGTCACCGTCCGGGTCAATAAAGACTTCATAGTCATTATCCTGAAAAATAACCGAATTTCGTTCGGTAAGGGTCCCCCAGACATGCTCATCCTGCAGAAAAGCAGCCACATATAAATATTCTTCATCCCAAAGAAGTTTGGTACGGGTTTCATACGCCGGCTTTATCGGCCGAATAGATCCTTCAATATCGGCATGGGGTTCCGTCCACCGGGCTTTTTGCCAAGACGGCTCATCAAGCTTTCCATCCACAGTAATCGCTCCGGCTGCCCGCATACAGAGGTAATGCCGCGGCATTGCAAATCCCCGGGGATCTGCCGCAACTGAAGCTTCCAGCCCTGTGGCGCCATCCTTCGTCTGATTTGAACCAAGATCCTTCTTTGCCCAGACAATATCGCCCTTTTCAACAGACCAGTCATTTCCAAAAAACCCTGCAACCTTCACGCCTTCAGTGCCTTCCTGAAGCATCTGAGAACTCACAACGATACAATCCGGATAATTGCATCCGGCGAACAAATAGGGAATCCGTTCAGTAAGCCGCTGTCCAACCCTCCCTGTCCCGCTCACCACCGCAACACAAGCATTATCACTATCGGGCCGAGGCCGCAGGAACAGACACGCCAGATCTGCGCCTGTTATCTCATGCGATCCAATCCGAACATGACTCCGGGTTACCCGGACCGGACTGCCTGCGAGTAACTGTGCCCACGCACAATTTGTTTCCTCATTTCCATACAGAATCACTCCCCGATCCTTTTCTTTAATCGGATCAAATTCCGTATCCGCAATGATGTCCACGGAACCGTTTCCCTGATACCACCACTGTTCCGCATCAAAACGAGCTTTGGCCCAAATTGAATGATTTTCCTCTTCCGTCCCTTTTGTTCCGTACACAAACACCATTCGGTTTCCAAACGCCGACTTGAAAGGACCATTTCGATG
>JAHDQI010000028.1 GCA_018433925.1 Phycisphaerae bacterium
CGAAACAGCCGGTGGGTATCAAGCCGGTGGCTGATATTGCCGGCGTTGCCGTGGCAGAAAAGAACGGTAAACCCGTCCTCTTGATCGCCCGGCAGGAACCACGCATCCAGCCGCAGACCGTCGGAGGCGGTCAGCGAAACCGGCTCATAGACGAGGCCGACCTCATCAGGACTGTAATCGTGATGCGCAAACGGGTAAAAAATCATGCGCGGCTGAAAGACGTACAGCAGCACACCAAGCCCGATATACACCGCCGCCGCAATTGTCACAATCGAAATCAATATGCCCATCCAGCCGCCTTTCTGAAAGCGCCGATACAGAACCGGAATGGTAATCGGAACCACGATAAACAGAATCCAAAAACGCCATTGCATGGGTTTCCCTTTCCGGCCCAAACTCTACGCCCGGCCGGTTCTTTTGTAAACAACCGATTTATCGGATGACCGTTTGTATATCCAGTGCCCTGCTGATCTCCAGCCGGGAATCAGGCCGCATCATTTCAAAACGGATGGTGTTTGGTTAAACCGTTATTTTCATGCAAAAAAGGCCCCTCAAAAAAGACCCTCCTAAACTTATTCACCGGATCAAAAGAAGGTGCATTTTCCTCCTAAAAAAAATTTTTTGCCGTAGGTTCAATCCCCGCAAGCATTAACAAAAATCAAACAATTTTTCCGGATTTTTCTTCTTGTCTGAGAACCTGGTGAAAGTAAGATACATAGAGAGCACCTAACCAATATATTGTAATGCTGGTGAGGGCATCGCAATATCTTGTGGTATAATAATTTAGACAGGGACGTCGAAGTGTCTCAGGAAAGGAACACCATTATGGGCGAAACAACGAGGACAAATGGGCTGCAGCCATGGGAAAATCAACCAAACGAGTCCAAAAAAGGGCTGACCGTCGAGCCGTTTTTTTCCACTCCGGCACGGCATCCTTTCGAGGAAATCGAATGGGAGACCCGGCAGGCCAAAATCACGGATGATACCGGCAAGCCGATCTTCGAACAGAATGATGTCGAAGTACCGGCCACATGGAGCCAGCTTGCCACCAAAGTCGTCGTCAGCAAATATTTCTACGGCGATATCCAATCCGGCCGGCGAGAAAACTCCGTCAAGCAACTCGTTCATCGTGTCTGCCGGACCATCGCCGACCGGGGCCGACAGAACGGCTACTTCGCCACCGAACAGGATTCCGATACATTCTATCGTGAACTGACCTGTCTGTGCGTCAATCAGTACGGGGCCTTCAACTCCCCTGTCTGGTTCAATGTCGGCCTGCACGATGTCTATCACATTGACGGCAGCCCGCATAACTATCATTGGGATGAACACGCGGACAAAGCCGTGCCTTGTGAAAACAGCTACGAATATCCCCAGGCCTCGGCCTGTTTCATCCAGTCGGTTCGCGACACCATGGAAGACATCATGCGGCTGGCCCGCAGCGAGGCGATGCTTTTTAAGCACGGCTCCGGAACCGGCACGGATATGTCCACCCTGCGCAGCAGCCGCGAGAAGCTCTCCGGCGGCGGCAAACCCTCCGGCCCGCTGAGCTTTATGCGGGTCTATGACCAGATCGCCGCCGTTATCAAATCCGGCGGAAAAACCCGGCGGGCCGCCAAGATGCAGTCGCTCAAAGTGGACCATCCGGATATTAAAGAGTTTATTACGTGCAAAACGGAAGAGGAAAAAAAGGCCTGGGCGCTCATTGAGCAGGGATACGACCCCAATGATGCCTACGACAGCATTATGTTCCAGAACAGCAATCTGTCCGTGCGCGTCACGGATGAGTTCATGGAAGCCGCGGAAAAGGATGCTCCCTGGAAAACCCGCTCGGTCACCGGCGACCAGCCCCTCGATTCCTATTCTGCCCGCGAGCTGATGCAACTGATCGCGGAAGGAACCCGCGTCTGCGGCGACCCCGGCGTCCAGTACCACTCGACCATCAACAAATGGCACACCTGCCCCGCTTCCGGGCCGATCAACGCCTCCAATCCATGCAGCGAGTATATGTTCATCGACAACTCCGCCTGCAACCTGGCCTCGCTGAACCTGATGAAATTCCGCAACGACGACGGCTCATTCAATATCAAACGATTCAAACAGGCCGTCCGCCTGTTCATCATCGCCCAGGAGATTCTCGTGGACGGCGGCAGCTACCCGGAGCCCGAGATCGCCGAAAACAGTCACCGGTTCCGCCCCCTCGGCCTCGGCTATGCCAATCTCGGCAGCTTGATCATGAGCTTGGCCCTGCCCTACGATTCCGATCAGGCGCGGGCCTGGACCTCGGCGATTACCGCCGTGCTGACCGGCACCGCCTACACCGTCAGCGCCGAACTGGCCTCGATCAAGGGACCGTTCAGCGAATTCGATAACAACCGGCAGGCCATGATGAAGGTCATCGGCATGCATCGCGAACACGCCTACAACCTGCCGGAAATGCACTGCCCCGAAGAGCTCCTCGGCGCCGCCAAAAACGCATGGGACCAGGCCTTCGACACCGGCTCCCAGTTCGGCTATCGAAACGCCCAGACCACCGTCCTGGCGCCGACCGGAACCATCGGCTTTATGATGGATTGCGACACCACCGGCGTCGAACCCGATATCGCCCTGGTCAAGTACAAACTGCTGGCCGGCGGCGGCATGCTCAAGATCGTCAATCGCACCGTGCCGATGGCCCTTGAGCGGCTGGGCTACAGCCCCGATGAAATCAAAGAAATCTGCGATACCATCGACCGCGACGACACCATCGAGACCGCCGCCCGCCTCCGGGCTGAACACCTGCCGGTCTTCGACTGTGCCTTCAAAGCCAAAAACGGAAAACGACATATCCATTACACCGCTCATCTGAGGATGATGGCCGCCGCACAGCCATTCCTTTCCGGGGCCATCAGCAAGACCATCAACATGCCCCATGAGGCCACCGCCGACGAAATCCTCTCGGCCTATATGGAGGGCTGGAAACTGGGCCTGAAGGCCATCGCGATCTATCGAGACGGCTCCAAGCGGCTCCAGCCGGTCAATGTCGAAAACAAGGAAGAAACCAAAAAACAAAAATCCGAAGAAGTCCAGATTCAGTACAAACCGTTCCGGCGACGCCTGGCGGAAACCCGCCAAAGCATCACGCACAAGTTCTCCGTCGCCGGACACGAAGGATATCTGACGGTGGGGCTATACGAGGACGGACAGCCGGGTGAGTTGTTCATCACCATGGCCAAGGAGGGCAGCACCGTCGGGGGCCTGATGGATGTCGTCGGCACCTGCGTATCCATGGCGCTGCAATACGGCGTGCCGCTGATTACACTGGTCGACAAATTCCGCCACGCCCGCTTTGAGCCGGCCGGCATGACCTCCAACAAAAACATTCCGTTCGCCAAGAGTCTGATTGACTACATCTTCTGCTGGCTGGGCTGCCAATTCATCCCCGGCTATGCCGAAAAGAACACGCCCAACCGGGCCGCGACGACCCCGGATAATCCGACCACCACCACGGCCAAACAGCTCGTGGAAAAAACCAAGGATCTGGCCAAAAAAATCGGGCAGGCCCGCGCCCTCGAAAAAAAGACCGTCCCTGCCAAATCCCAGCCCGCCCAGCCGGAGACGGCCCCTCGCGTGGAAAGAAAAATCTCCGGCCGTCTCTCCGAAATCGCCGCGGACCGGGCGGTAGAGCTGGTCGGGTCCGCGATTGCCAATCCCGACGGTAGCCAGCCCGAAACGGCCGCGATCCAGCAATTTAATGTCCAGTTTCAGCATTTTCAGGATGATGCACCGCCCTGTGATTTTTGCGGCAGCATCTGCGTGCGAAACGGCGCCTGCTACCGGTGTCATAACTGCGGCAATTCCATGGGCTGCTCATAACCCTAAAATACAGACACAAACCAATCCATAAGGCCGGCCATAAACCGGCCTTTTTTGTCTTCTCATTTGTGCCGAAAAACGAAAAAAACGCCAATTTATCAAAAAAACCGCTTTAGGAATGGTTTTTTTCGTAAAATCACCCGATAGAGCGCATATATTAATTGGTAAGATAGAGAATGGGGATGTGCCCTATATCAAACGCCATAGAGGATATAATTTATCTTTTATTGGGCGGGTCAGAACAAAAAAGGAAAGGAATGGGTCTTATGATGAATCGCTCTATGAGAACAGGAGTAATTGTATCGATATTCCTGCTGACAACCCTGGCCGCGGCCGATATCACCATTGATAATGAAATCCACACCTACAGCTCCCTGAGCAGCACAACAGTCTACATGACCGGCACCTCGGAACTGCACCTGACCCATTCGACTTCGCCGATGACCGGCTGCGTCATTCACCTGAATTCACCCGATGCGTGGCTGTTCCTGACCAACATCAAGCCCTCCGCGGTCAACACAACGACCTATCGAAACCAGATCCGCGTCAACGGCGCCGCGGCCGTACTCGGCACCAATATCCGCATCGTTCAATATGTCCAGGGCGCCGTCGTGATCCCGCATCCCTCTAACTATGTCCCTTTGCAGGTGTACAGCGATTTCAACTACGCCGGCTCGTCTCTGTCGCTCGGCCAGTACACGTACTACACCGGCTCCGGCTCGCTGGGCGCCCTGAATAAAAAGATCAGCTCATTCAAACTCAAACGCGGGTACATGGTCACCTTCGCCCAGAACACCGACGGAACCGGCAACAGCCGGGTATATGTGGCCCAGGATTTTGACATCGACATCCCCGCCCTGCCCCGCGAATTGAATGATTCTATCTCCTACGTTTGCGTGTTCCCGTGGCGATGGGTCGGCAAAAAGGGCTCGTGCGATGCCGATCCGGTTGATCTGAACGCCGACTGGCATTACAACTGGAACATCAGCATGAATTCCACGCTCGACTGGGAATACGTCGCGATC
>JAHDQI010000199.1 GCA_018433925.1 Phycisphaerae bacterium
CGATACGGCTGGTGAAGGCAAGCTTCAGGGCCGTTTATGATAAAGCGTGTGGTTGAAATTTCCTCGGCAGGGACGTATTTATCGGTCAAACTTGGTCAACTGATTGTCAAGCAGGAAGGACAGATCAAGGGGGAGATTCCGTGTGAGGACATCGGGGTGCTGATTGTCGATCACCAGGGGGTTTCTTATAGTCATTCGGTTCTCACGGAGCTTTTAAGGCAGGGAGCGGCCGTAGTGCTTTGCAATGGGACGCATCACCCGGCCGGGATGCTGCTGCCGCTGGAAACCAATACGATCCAGACGGAGCGATTCCGACAGCAGATCAACGCCAAAGAGCCGCTGAAAAAGCGGCTGTGGCAGCAGATTGTGCGGGCCAAGATCGCCCACCAGGCAAAATTAGTGCCCTATGACAAGGCAACGTGTCAATACCTGCTGGCTCTAAAAAAAAAGGTCCGGTCCGGCGATCCGGACAATATCGAGGCCCAGGCCTCGCAGAAATACTGGCGGGCGTACCTTCAAAACGGGGAATTTCGGCGGAAACGGGACGGGGGGGCGCCGAATGCGCTGCTGAATTACGGGTATATGGTGATGCGTGCGGCGGTGGCTCGTGCCCTCTGCAGCGCGGGGCTGCTGGCGACACTGGGGATTCATCATCGAAACAAATACAACGCCTTTTGCCTGGCGGATGATGTGGTCGAGCCGTTTCGGGGATTTGTGGAGGAAACGGTTCGAGAACTCTGCACGGGAGGCAGAGACCACGGGGAACTGGACCGGGAGGCCAAGGCGGCTTTGCTGGAAGTGCTGTATAGGCCGGTGGTTATCGGGGGATTGAAGGGGCCGCTAACGGTGGGACTGCACCGGACGGCCGCCTCGCTGGCGCGGTGCTATGCGGGTGAACAAAACCAGATGGACCTGCCGCAGTTATGATCGAGACGGGATACAGGGCGATGTGGGTACTGGCGATGTTTGACCTGCCGACGGATACGAAAAAGGCGAGGAAGGATTATACGGATTTTCGAAAAAACCTTATGAAAGACGGGTTTACGATGGTACAATATTCGGTGTATGTACGGCACTGTGCGAGCGAGGAAAATGCCCAGGTTCATCATAAACGGGTTCAGTCTTTTTTGCCGCCGGACGGGGAGGTCCGACTGCTTACGATTACCGATAAACAGTTTGAGCGGATGCAGATTTTCTGGGGAAAAATGCGAAAAC
>JAHDQI010000229.1 GCA_018433925.1 Phycisphaerae bacterium
GCCCGCCCGTGCCAGAAATGTCCTGAAAACAGGCTATAATTTGGCCCGGCAGGGAACCTTTGCCGATCCGCTATCCTTGACGCCGCATTATATCAGGCAGCCGGATGCCGTTGATAAATGGAACCTCAAAAAAAACACCCCAAACGACACGCCCGGTCTGCCAACTTGACCGGTACCCCTCGGATACCGGGAGGTTAATTTGGCAGGAAAAGGGTTCTCCTGCTTATTTCTCAGCCGATTCCTAAAAAATCCAGACAGTCATAAAATACTTATAAACAACAGGTTAAAGACTTCCTGCCCGGATTGATCGAAAAACAATTCCGCTTTTGGTATTTTGTTTGCACAATGGCTTTCTCTCATAAAGAGAGTATGCCTAATTTGTCTGTACTGAAACATAAGAACAGGAGAGAGAATTATTATGGCAGCAAAAAATGTGTCGTTTGAAACGGATGCCCGCAACGCCCTGCTGGCCGGTGCCGAAAAACTGGCCTCAGCCGTTCGGTCCACACTCGGACCCCGCGGGAGAAATGCCATTATCGACAAAGGATGGGGCGGGCCGACCGTCACGAAGGACGGTGTGACCGTAGCCGAAGAGGTCGATCTGCTGGACAAGGCCGAAAACATGGGCGCCAAGCTCGTCCGCGAAGCGGCCAGCAAGACCTCCAAGATCGCCGGCGACGGCACCACAACCGCCACCGTACTGGCCGAAGCCATTTTCAGGGAGGCCTTCAAAAACCTGGCCGCCGGCGCCGATGCCATGAGCTTAAACCGAGGCATCCAGAAGGCCGTCACCGTCGCCGTTGACAAGCTCAAATCCATGGCAAAGCCCGTCGATATCGCCAAGAAAGATGAGATCGTCAACGTCGCGGCCATCAGCGCCAACAACGATCTCGAAATCGGCAAAAAAATGGCCGAGGCATTCATGCGAGTCGGCAAAGACGGCGTCATCACCGTCGAAGAAGGCAAAAGTCTGGACACGACGGTCGAGTATGTCGAAGGCATGCAGTTTGACCGCGGCTACCTGTCGCCGCATTTTGTCACCGACCCCGATCACATGGTCTGCCAGCTCGACAAACCCTACCTCCTTGTCTTTGAAGACAAAATCAGCAACGTCGGCAAACTGGTTCCCCTGCTCGAGCAGATCGCCAAGAGCAAACGGCCCCTCCTGATTATCGCCGAAGATATCGAAGGCGAGGCCCTCGCCACACTCGTGGTCAACAAGCTGCGCGGCATCCTGCAGGTAGCCGCCGTCAAGGCCCCCGGCTACGGCGACCGCCGAAAAGCCATGCTCGAGGACATCGCCATCCTGACCGGCGCCGAGCCCATCTTCAAGGATCTTGGCATCGAGCTCGATCACGTCAAAATCTCCCAGCTCGGGCAGGCCCGCAAGGTCACGATCGACAACGATTCGACCATCATCGTCGAGGGGGCCGGCGTCAATAAGGCCATCCAGGGACGTATCGCCCAGATCAAAAGCGAAATCGAGGACACCACCAGCGATTACGACCGCGAAAAACTTCAGGAACGGCTGGCCAAACTGACCGGCGGCGTCGCCCAGATCAACGTCGGCGCAGGCAGCGAAGCCGAAATGAAGGAAAAGAAAGCCCGTATCGAAGACGCCCTCCACGCTACCCGGGCGGCCATCGAAGAAGGCATCGTCCCCGGCGGCGGCGTAGCCCTCGTGCGTTGCATCGACGCGGTCAGCAAGCTCGACTTGAAGGGCGACGAAAAAACCGGCGCCGGCATCATCGCCCACGCCCTCAGGATGCCCTGCTTCTACATCGCCGACAACGCCGGAGCCGTCGGCACGCTGGTTGTCAATAAGGTCGCCAAGGGCAAAGGCGGTTTCGGCTACAACGCCGACAAAGACACCTACGAAGACCTGATCGAAGCCGGCGTCATTGACCCGGTAAAGGTCACCCGCATCGCCCTGCAGAACGCCGCGTCCGTCGCGGGCCTGCTGCTGACCACCGACTGCGTCGTCACCGAAAAGCCCAAAGACAAAGACGCGGCCCCCGCGGGAATGCCCGGAGGAATGGGCGGCGGCATGGGTGGCATGGGTGGCATGGGCGGCATGGGCGGCATGGGCGGCATGGGTGGCATGGGTGGCATGGGTGGCATGGATATGATGTAAGCCCAAAACAAAAAAAATGAAAATAAAACCAAAAAATAAAACCAAACGATAACAGGAGAGGACCTTATGAAACTGAAACCGCTGGAAGACAGAGTGGTCGTAAAACCGCAGGAAGCTGAAGAAAAAACCGCCGGGGGAATCGTTCTTCCGGATACCGCCAAGGAAAAACCGCTGATGGGCAAGGTCATCGCCGTCGGCGAAGGCAAACGCCTCGATAACGGAAGCCGTGCCGACATGACCGTCCGAAAGAATGATGTCGTCCTGTTCGGCAAATACAGCGGCAGCGAAGTCGAAGTTGACGGTGTGGAATACAAAATTCTCCGGGAAAGCGAAATTCTCGGCATCGTGGAAAAGTAAGGAATCCTTTTTATCGAACGCCGAAACCGGCGGGAGGTTACGCAGATATGGCAAAACAAATGATGTTTCAGGAACAGGCGCGGGCCCAGCTTAAGGAAGGACTGTCCCGGCTGGCCGCCGCCGTCAAAGTCACCATGGGGCCGACCGGAAGAAACGTGCTCCTGCAAAAAAGCTACGGCTCGCCCAAGATCACCAAGGACGGGGTCTCCGTCAGCAAGGAAATCGAACTGCCCGAACCCTTCCAGAATATCGGGGCCAAGATGGTCAACCAGGTAGCCAGCAAAACCAGCGACCTGGTCGGCGACGGAACCACCACCGCCACCGTACTGGCCGAGGCAATTTACTCTGAAGGCCTCAAGTACGTCACCGCCGGGGTCAACCCCGTGGCGATTCAGCGGGGCATCAACAAGGCCGCCGCCGCCGCGATTGACTTTATCCAGTCGGCCAGCAAACCGGTCAAGGGACATGACGACATCGCCAAGGTCGGCACCATCAGCGCCAACAACACCCCCCAGGTCGGCCAGATCCTCGCCGACGCCATGGACAAGGTCGGCAAAGAAGGCGTCATCGAAGTCGAAGAAGGCAAGGGTATGGAAACCGAACTGTCCGTCGTCGAAGGCATGCAGTTTGACAAGGGCTACCTGTCGCCCTATTTCATGACCAGCCCCGACACGCTCGAATGTGTGCTCGAAGATGCCTATATCCTCCTGCACGAAAAGAAAATCAGCAACCTGAGGGAACTGCTGCCCCTGCTCGAGAAAATCGCCCAGGTCGGCGCCGCCCTGCTGATTATCGCGGAGGATGTCGAAGGCGAAGCCCTCGCGGCCCTCGTCATCAACCGCCTCCAGGGCGTCCTGAAGGTCTGTGCGGTCAAGGCCCCCGGCTTTGGCGACCGACGCAAGGCCATGCTCCAGGACATCGGCATCCTGACCGGAGCCGAGGTCATCACCGAAGACCTCGGAATCAAACTCGAAAGCATCGAACTGGCCCAGCTCGGACGCGCCAAGAAGATCGTTATCGGCAAGGAGAACACCACGATCATCGAAGGCGAAGGCAAAAAGAAAGACATGCAGGCCCGCTGCGACCAGATTCGAAACCAGATCGAAAAAACAACCAGCGACTACGACCGCGAAAAACTGCAGGAACGCCTGGCCAAGCTCACCGGCGGCGTCGCCGTCATCAAAGCCGGCGCCGCGACCGAAGCGGAGATGAAAGAACGCAAGGACCTGCTCGATGACGCCCTGCACGCCACCAAAGCCGCCGCCGAAGAAGGCGTCATCCCCGGCGGCGGGGTCATTTTCCTGCGGGCCATTGCCGAGGTGGAAAAGGCACGCTCCAAAGCCAAAGGCGACGAGAAGATCGGCTTTGACATCCTCATCAGCGCCCTGAAATCCCCCACACGGCAGATCGTCGAAAACGGCGGACAGGAAGGCGATGTGATCGTTGCCGAGCTGCTCGAAAAAACCGGCAATACCGGCTACGACGCCAACACCGGCCAGTACGTTGACATGCTCAAGGCCGGCATTATTGACCCGGCCAAGGTCGCACGCACCGCCCTGCAGAATGCCGCCTCCGTGGCCGGATTGATGCTGACCACCAACGTGGTCATCACCGAATTAAAGGACGAAGATGCGGAAAACGCCGAGGTCGGCGCTGTGCTCTAACCCATAGACAGGCAAGTAAATCCCCGCCGCGCCTCAGTGACCGCAGCCCCTTTAGGCGGCACTGGGACGCGGCGGTCTTTCATCAGAAAAGGAAAGGCAGATGGCCACCAAACGGGATTACTATGACGTGCTCGGTGTGGACCGAAAGGCCGGCGCAGACGACATCAAGCGGGCCTACCGGAAACTGGCCATCAAGTACCATCCGGACAAAAACCCGGGAAACAAGGAAGCCGAAACCAAATTCAAGGAATGCGCCGAGGCCTACGAGGTCCTCAGCGATCCCGAAAAACGAAAGCGATACGATCAGTTCGGCCACGAAGGTCTCCGGGGTGCCGGCGTCCATGACTACAGCCACATGAACGTCCAGGATATCGGCGATATGTTCGGCGATATCTTCGGGGATTTCTTCGGCGATATCTTCGGACGCCGCGGACGCCGAACCGGAACAGCAAGAGGACCCGTTCGCGGATATGATCTCGAAACCACTGTGGAGCTGTCCCTCGAAGAAGTCGCCCGCGGCACCGAAAAAACCATCGAATTTACCCGGCAGGATACCTGCGCCGAATGCGGAGGAGCCGGCACCGCCAAAGGAAAAGCCCCCTCCCGATGCAGCACCTGCGGAGGCAGCGGACAGGTCCAGCGGGC
>JAHDQI010000140.1 GCA_018433925.1 Phycisphaerae bacterium
AACCATCTATAACTGCATTATATCACAAAAAAATAAAAGAACTCTTCGATTACAATAAATAATAGGTTATATTCTTAGAGTTGTCATCGGATAGAGTCGCATACTTCAAACACCATAGTCATTTCCGCCCATACTGGAAAAACCACATCCTGCAATGCGATTCGTTGCAGCAAGCATTTTACAAACGCCCTGAAACACCCTTATTCATGACTCACAGCGACGGGCTCACCCTTAGAATACCCCGAATCCAGTCGCTCAACACCCGCACTCCAAATTCAGACGCAAGACAAGGCCTTCAGTTCTCGATTTTTCCCGGTGCGATACGGATTCTCTATACCGGCCCGGAAAACCTGTCCGTACCGGCCGGCGCTGGATTCAGCCGGCGCCGGCCGGGACAGGATAAGTTATCAATTGGTACTTCTTGCAGCTATCTTACTTGCGTTTTCGACCTAAAAGCAGTCCGCCCAGGCCAAGCAGAACCATCGTTGCCGGTTCAGGAATGTGCAACAGCGTCGGAGAGAAAAAGTAATCGTTAGAAGCATCATTGGCCATACCGCTCCACGGACTGTCAGGGTCACTATTCAGCGTTGTCATTTCTTTCGGATTGAACAGGTAATTAAAATTCACCCATTGAGAGGGGGTTTCTCCCTCAACATAATCGTGAGCGATTCCCATAATAATGGTCAGCATTTTGTGGTCAGTGGCCTGTGCTGCGATGATCGCATCGTGCAAGGCGCTGCCCGCACCCAGAGTAAAATCGAATGCTCCGCCCACAGGCAGGTGAGACGTTGTCCCCACCATACCGGCGCTACTATACAGTTGTTGCCCGAGATAGGTTAGACCATCATTGAGAACGGCTCCCTCGAACGGATCAACGGTATATTGCCCTTTCGTTTCGTACAAACCATCATAGGTATAACCCGGCGCGTTTTCTGGTGTGATTGTCATTTCATCCCAATTGGCCCCCTCCATCGTGGGATCCAGCACAAAATAATCCCACCCGGTGTAACCGAATTCAGGATTATAGAACCGGCTTTCAACCAGGTTGTTATTTCGATAGGTCGTCCGCACGGTAATGTCGTCGGCCAGATCGGCGGCGGTAATTGTTGACACGTCAAACTTCAGATAAATGCAACTGTTGCGATTGGACGCGACACGCGAGGCGATTTCCGAGTTGTCTCCCCTGTTGGTGGTCGGACCCGATTCGCGCAACTCCGCGTCGGCTCCCCCGTGGGCCGTTGTGATTCGAAACGCCTGAGCATCCGCCGCCATCAGAGCGATTGCTACAAGCCCCACCATTACACACATCATTCTTGCTTTTCTCATCTTACCAGCCACCAAAAAAGTTAATTAAAATTAAAAGATATTTCGACTCCACAACCGAAATATTCACGTTATCACTTGGATATCTTTTAACTTTTATAGTACACTCTATTTGGTTTTTTACAAAAAACCACTGAGCCAAATATAGAAAACTCAACGTTTCATCAATTCATCATGGGTTCATTTTACAAAAATAAAAAAGACAGTACTTCCCGATTTTTTTAAAAAAAATGCCATATACTTGGATTCACGTAATATTTCGACTAAATAAACGAATTTATGACCATTTTCTGATATAAAAACCCCATGAAAACACGCCAAAATCGGGATTTTTTAGCATTTTTTTAGCAACGATTTTTTGTTTTTTGGGGCCGAATTTCTGCTTTTGAATTATCTTTAAATAAAAGACATCTGCTTGCATATTTCAAGGAGAATTGAATAATAGAATTCAGGACAGAGCCGGCAAGGGTGCCGAGCCAGGTAGCGGGGTTAAATGAATGGGAGATCGGTCATGACAACACGCATACACTCAATCGCAGCAGGCATTATCGGACTACTTATTATGTCCAATCTGCATGCTCAAACCGCCATCGAAGTCGCGGCCGGGACACAGGCCCTGATAGATGCCGGCCGCGCACCCGTCTGGATGTCTCCGGAATTGCCGGAGGACATTCAAAACGAAATCCAACGAAAAGCCAAATCCCTCGCACAATCCCTGAAATTAGATCAGGAGGCAAAACAAGCCGCTGTCGCAGCGCTGCTGGCCGAGCACTATGCGCGGGTATGGGCCTGGCACCGGCAGGTGGATGAAAAACTGGATGCCGCCTGGCGGAGTTGGGATGATGCACGCAACTCGCAGGAAGGCCAAAAAGATGAACTGAAGGCCCTGACCATCATGGTCGAACAAATCGATCCAATCTATGCCGAATTCACGCCTCAGATTCAGGGACTGCTCAAGGCGCTGCGTCAGGAACTCCGCGAAGAGCAGATCACAGCACTGCTGGATCAAATCACTCGTTCGCCCGGAGTGGATCGCACCTATAACGCCTATATCGAAATGGTACCGGAGATGAAGGATGAGGAAAAGAAGATAATTCGACAACGTCTCGAACAGGCACGGATCGATTCACTCGCGGCCTGGGACAAAAATCGCATCATCAAGATCTTTAAAAAATATAAGATTCGCAACGAATTCTCAATAGACTACTTCGGATACGGCTATCGTGAACGCTATAAAAGCTGGATCGATCGAAACAAAAAGAAATAGGGCGTGTTTTGTCCTTAATAATCGACGCCGTACCAATCATCATATCAGCGAAACGGCCGATCGTTTCTTCGATACCGTCCAGATGGGCTTGTTTCGTTTAATTCCAAACAGCTTACATACTTTCATCAGCCAGCCAGTTATAGACCAGCATCTCCAGGTCTGTGATATCGACATGAGTGTCCCCGCTCAGATCGGCCCCATCGCAGGCCGGGGTGTCAGCGCAGTCGGTCATGAGCCACTGTGCGGCCAGCCCGGCCAGGTCCGGCAGGCCCTGCGTGCCGGAATAAATATTGGCCACTTCAATGGTCATCGTGGCGGTATCGAAATCCCCGAATGCGTTCTTGAAACGAACGGTAAAGGTATTTTCACCGACATGGCAATCATTGGGAATGCCTGAAAGCGTTCCGTTCGGCAGGACAACCAGCCATTCAGGGCCGGACTCTTTGATGAAAACTCCGACCCCTTCAGTATAGTTTGTCAGAGACAGGCCGGTATAAGGGGTCAGTTCAATCCCATCCAGATTCCTGATCGGATCGGTCGCAAATACAGGATTCCCTATGGCTTGCCTGCCGATGCCGTCACTGTAAAGGATTTCCGCAAACGTCAAACCAACCGATCCGCTCCAGATGGCAACGTCATCGATATAGCCGTCGTAATCCCCCCTGCTCAAAGCGTTTACGCTCGGTTCGTCGCCATAGAAACCAATTCCGGTGTACTGGCCGTTATAGTTGTTTGAGGCGCTGGTCGCCAGGGAGATTGAGCCGGCATCGTTGGCATTGAGCCAGGCGCGGAGCTGGCCGGCCGAATTAATCGTTATCAGGATATGGTTCCACTGATCCAGGGCAGGCAAATTGTCGAATTCCGGTGTCTCTATATCTACAGTCAATCGACAGGCCCCGGACGGCAGCAGCTCGATGCGGAACGTCTTGGCATTCGTTTGGGTGCCGACCGTATTGCCAAGCATGCAGGCGGTCTTGTCGGAAGCAGGCAGGGACGTCGGCCTGAACCACAGCGAGAGGGTCATCGGAGCGGTGTTCGGGAAGATTTTGTGCGTCGACGAATCGGACCAACCGGCCAACAGGCCGTCTTTCTTGTAGGTCAGGTCCAGGCAGCCGCTGCCCAGCAGGGCAGCGTCAGTATCCAGCCAGGCCGCCCCAAACGGGTTATTCGGGTTCGTAGGGAACACTTGGGCAACATCCAAAAAGTCCACATCAAACGGCCAGTAATGGAAGAGACTTGCCTGCAGCACACAGACGGTCTTGAACATCCACACATCGCCGGGGAGTACCGAATCATCGGCGGTGACTTCATCGATGCGCCAGTAGTATTTCGTGTCTGCCGAAAGGGTCGGCGGCGTAAAGGAGGCGGCCGTCTGATTACCATAGCTGATAAGCTCGCTCGGCGAAGTGCCAAAGTAGACATTGTGGCTGACCGCCGTGCTGCCGGCACGCCAGGTCAGCGTCGAGTCCGCGGCCGCATTGTAATCCCCGTTGGCCGGCGAGGGAACGCTTGCCTGGGTCGGCCAAAGCGCCGGGTCCCCAATCAGGATCGTAGTTCCTGCTCCCTCCCGAACGAGAGAGGGTATATTGGCCGTCGGATCGAGCGTATAGGCGTAGGCAGGTACGAACGCAGTGCCGTATGTACTCATGCTGCCCGTACACCCATCGAAGAGGTTGCCGACCGACTTGATCTCCACCCTGAAAGTGCCGCTGGTTCCCGAATTGTAAAGGCCGGCATCCTTCATCGGGTTATTCACATGGTCGAAGTAGTTGTTCTCGACAAGTGCTTGAAAGCCCCATGACCCGCCGATACAGTAGTAGTTGCCGGTACATGAGTAGTAGTTGTTGAACACGTGATTTTTGCCGTAGCGGCCGCGGGGCATGCGCTGATCAGCATAGGTTCCCCACCAATTGTGGTGCCATGTGATGTTCAATTTGCCCACGTCCGTCGGGTTGTCGTCAGTCGAACCGACCAGGCAGGTGAACCTGTGGGGATTAACCTTACCGGTATAGTAGAACTTGCACCAGGAGACCGTAACATAGTCGCACTGATCGCTGAAGTCCAGCAAGCCGTCGGCGGTGTCAAGGAACGTACAGTGGTCGATCCAAATGTGTGTGGAGCGTCGGCAGGTCAGGCCGTCCCCCGGTATTGCGCCCGAGAAAGTAATGTTGCGGACGATTACGTTGTCAACGTCGCCGATCTTGACACTGAATCCGACGATCCTCGCGTCATACCCGATCCCCACGAGGGTCTTGTTGGACTTGATATTGGGGATGATGTAATCTCCGTGAATCGTGCCGACGACCTGAACGATACGCGGGGTGTCATCGCTGACGGCCGTTATGAAATCGGCTTTGTTCGTCACCGTCACAACCTCGCCGCCCTCGCCGCCGGTAGTACCGCCGGCCAGAGTGGCCCAGCCGATCGGCTCCGTGTCAACCGCCGGACAGGGCCGGCACAGAAAAAGAACAAACAGAATTAGCACACCGGCTAAAAAGCGTTTACGTAACATGATTACTCTCCATAATTGACAATAGGCGTTACTGCCAGCATGTATTACCCGGATTGCGGTTGCAGGTGAGCCAGTCCTCTGCCAGCGCCTCCAGGTCGCCTAAATCATAGCGGGTCCCTCCGCCGCCGGTGATCCAGAATTCGGCGAGAATTGCGAAGTCTTCAATATTGACCTGGCAGTTGGCATCAAGGTCATAAGGGATGGAGGTTGTACAGGAATACGCAGTCAGCGTATAGGTATGTCCGGCCTCGGTAGCGAATTCGTAAAGATCGGCGCCCGGTGACCCCACCGCCACAGTTCCGGTTCCATCGGTAACGGTAATCGGCCGGGCCGAACGAACACGACAGGGAGTACCCGCCAGTGACTGGATGTGGGCCGTCTGCAGCTCATTATTGTCCCAGACGATATCCACCTCAAAGCCGCCGCAGGCTCTCAAGCCGGTCACACTCCCGGACTCCATCTTACTCGGCAAAGCCGGCAACAGATACACTTCACCCTGATGACTCTGCAGAAACAGCTCGGCCGTACCCATCAAAACACCCAGGTTGCCGTCAATCTGGTTCTCAGAAGTTGTACCGGCAGCCCCCCCCTTGCGGGAAAAGGTCATATTATAGGTATGAGATTTACCGAAAATCTGATTGAGAATCATATACGCATGATCGCCCTGAAGCAGACGGGCGCGGCAGCACATCTTCCAGGCCATGCTCCAGGCGGTGTTATTCGTGGAATCCCCCTTCCAATCCAGGACCACCTCGACCGCGTCCGACAGCGCCGGGGTATGGTGCGGCGTAATGTTGCCGGCCGGCATCAGGTCCACCAAATGCGACATGTGGCGGTGCTGATTGGGTTGATCCACATCCTCCAGCCATTCCTGCAGTTGACCGAGTCGGCCGATCTGGTTGGGCGGCAGTTGAGGCCGCATCGTTTCCAACTGCTGTCGGAAAGCCGCATCCACCCCCAGGATCTCGCTGGCCTCAATGACATACATAAACAGACACCGGATCAATTGACTGTCCATGGTGGTGCCGGCCACGATTTCACCGTCATCCCCTAAGGCCGGGTTGGGCTGTTCCGGCGAATGGGTGGGATTGGTCAGGAGATAGCCCGCGCTGCCGGACCGAGGGTCTTCTACCATGAAGTCCACAAAAAACTCGGCCGCTCCCTTCATCAGGGGATAGATATCAGCCAGATAAGCGGTATCCCCGCTGTATTCATAGTGCCACCACAGATGCATGCTCAGCCAGGCGCCCCCGGTCGGCCAGAGACCGCCGGGACTGTTGATCGGCGCGGCCCCGCGCCACAGATCAGTGTTGTGATGCACCATCCAGCCATCGGCCCCATAATGCACATTCGCCACGGTAGCCCCGGTCTCGGACAAATCCCGAATCAAATCAAAAAGCGGCTCATGACATTCACCCAGATTCGCAACCTCCGCCCCCCAGTAGTTCATCTCTTGATTGATGTTGAGGGTCATCTTGCCTTCCCAGGAGGGCTCGTACTCGTTGTTCCATTTGCCCTGCAAATTCAGGGCTTGCGAGCCGGGACGGGAGCCCGAAATCATCAGATAACGAGCCATCTGAAAATTCAGGGCGATAAACTGGAGATCGTCTGCGTTGAAATACGACCAATCCCCCATGGTCTTGGCGTAATTGACCCCGGCCTCGATGTCGTTTATACGCTGGTCAATGGGGTGATTGACTTTGCTCGAGGTGCCCAAATCCAGGGTCACCCGGTTGAAGAGCGCTTGGTAGTCATCCAACTGATCCTGCCGCAGGGCGGCATAGCCCTTCGCGGCAGCCGCAGACACGGTTTGCGAGCAGATTTGGCTCTCATCCGCGCTGAGGTCGTCATAACGGACAAAATTCGACGCCGCCCCCAACACCAGCGTCACCGCATCGGCGTTACTGACCGCCAGTGACGAGCCGGAAGGGGATACAGAACCGCCTTCACTCAACACCCGGACACGGGATTCAAATTCAATATCGCTGGCCAGCCCGTTGCGGCCCACATGATCAACGGCGCCGCGCAGGATCACATCGTTCCCGCTGGTGCTGTTGCTCACCACCGTGTGCGGCGTGGTCAAACTGCAGGTAAAGCTGATCCGGCCGGGCTGGCTGGCGGTCAAACGCACCACAATCACGTTGTCCGGATAACTGGCAAAACAGTCTCGGCTGTAGGTCACGCCGCCGGTCGTATAGCTTACCGAAGCGGTCGCCGTGGTCAGATCCAACTGACGCCGATAATTCGAACCGGAATGGTTAAAAGTCAAACGCAGCTCAGCCGTCGGCTGGTAGGGACACTGACGCAGGGGGACGCTCATAAAGTGGTCCTTAGCCGCCAGATTATAGGCGTTCTCGCCCTGGCCGGCCCACACATAATTTCGAATCTGCTGCAGATAACCGGCCGCCCCGGCATGGGAATAATCATGCGGATGGCCGGCCCACACCGTGTCCTCATTAAACTGGACAATTTCAGTCGCCATCCCGCCGTACACCATCGCCGCCAGCTTGCCATTTCCAATGGGCAGGGCGGAATTGGATGTCGCATCGGATTGATAGTCGGCCGGACTGTTATAAAACAGGACCATCGGGCCGGCATCCCCCCCCGCAAACGGAGAAAAAACAAACAAGACAATCACAGGAAGCAGAAACAAAGAAAAGTTACATTTCATTGGACGTGCCCTTTCATCAATAGGAGTCAAATTCTTCCTTCTTAATATTCAGGAAATCTCGATACACATAATCTGTTTTATATGTCTGGCCTGGAATAGCATTCCTGCTGCAAAGGGAGATAGAAAGACTTCCAGGAAAACGCCCTGAGAATGCAAAGGGAGCATCTATGCTACATAACGTAACGGCGGATGAACTTTTGATTTTCACTATCACCCTCCTTACAAACGATCAGATTGGATAGTAAAATCCATTTTACCC
>JAHDQI010000319.1 GCA_018433925.1 Phycisphaerae bacterium
AAAATCCAGTTGAATCGTCCCAAGTTGCCAGGAACGGCCGAGACAATCGCTGATGTGAAAGTCGATTTTAGGCCCGTAAAAGGCCCCGTCGCCTTCATTGATCTGGTACTCCATCTTCTTGTGTTTGAGGGCCCCTGCCAGGGCCTCGGTCGCAATCTCCCAAATCTCATCCGATCCGATATGATTTTCCGGCTTCGTGGACAGTTCCACATGGTAGTCTTCAAATCCAAAGGTCGAGTACATTTCCTGCACGAGGTTGATGACGCCGATGATTTCGCTTTCGATCTGATCAGGCATGCAGAAAATATGGGCATCATCCTGAGTAAACTGCCTGACCCGCACCAGCCCGTGCATCTGTCCGCTGGCCTCATAACGATGCACCAGACCAAGCTCGGCCACCCGCATGGGAAATTCCCGATACGAATGCTTTCGAGCATTGTAAATCAGCAGTCCGCCCGGGCAATTCATGGGCTTGATCGCGTAATTCACGTCATCAACAGTCGTAAAATACATATTTTCTTTATAATGATCCCAATGGCCGCTTCGGTGCCATAGTGATTCATTCAGGATAATCGGGGTCTTGACCTCCGAATAGCCGTATTTCTTATGGATTTGCCTCCAAAAGTCGATGATTTCATTCCACAAAATCATCCCCTTCGGATGCAGGAACGCAAAACCCGGCCCCTCTTCGTGAAAACTGAACAGATCCATCTGCTTGCCGATGAGCCGGTGATCCCGCTTCTTGGCTTCTTCGATACGCTCCAGGTAGGCCTGCAAATCCTTCTTTGACGACCAGACGGTCCCGTACACCCGTTGGAGCATTTTCTGGCTTGCATCGCCGTGCCAGTAGGCCCCCGCCACACTCATGACCTTGAAGGCCTTTGGATCGATGCTGCCGGTTCGGGGGATATGCGGCCCCCGGCAGAGATCCTCAAAACCATCGCCCTGCCGGTAAAAACTGATGATATCGCCGGTCGCCCGATGGATATTGTCAAGTTTGTACGGATCACCCGCCATTTTTTCCAGGGCTTCGTGCCGCTTCATTTCAATACGGACAAAGGGCTGGTCAGCTTTTACGATACGGGCCATCTCCTTTTCAATCTTCTCAAAATCCTCCGGCCGAATCGGCTCATCCAGGTCGATGTCGTAATAAAAGCCGTCCTCGACAGTAGGACCATAGACCAGTTTGGCATCCGGCCAGAGCGTACAGATGGCCTCGGCCATGATATGGGCACAGCTATGACGCAAAATGTCCAGACCCTCCGGATCCCGGGCAGTAATGATTTGCAGGGTCGTTTCGCCGGAGATGGGGGTAGATAAATCGGTTATTCGGCCGTCAATCTTGGCCCCCAGGGCGGCCTGGGCAAGCCGAGATCCGATTTGTTCTGCGAATTGATAGGCGGTCGTCCCGTCCGCGTTTTCGAGGATCGATCCGTCAGGAAGCTTTACTTTCGCCATATTCCTTTCCAAACCCTGTCTATCATCTTCACGGCAGGCACCCGCCGTCTTTTCTCATTATCGTTATTTTCCGGAGTTTTAATATACCCAATTTCACCAAAAAGTCAACAGGCCATTTTATCGCCCTTTTTTACGAAAAATCGATGTTGTAGAGTCGATATTTCGTTTTTTTAAGTATACAAAGCCGCCTTTGCCTAACCGTTAGGGCTTTTCAGGAATGCTTTCTTTGGCCGGATATTTGAGAGAATAGAGAATCCATATCACAGCCAGCAAGCCGAGTGAACTGGAGATCAGGACACCGGTGGAGGTGACGTGCTCAGTACCGGTCAGGTGTTTTGTCAGTCCCATCAGCGGGGAATAGTCCAGCCAGCCCAGTTCAGCCGGCAGCCATCGGCCCTGGATCAGGTAATAGAAAATATCCTCCCAGCCGGTGGCAAACAGCAGAATTCCGCTGATCGCCAGCCGAAAGGACTTGGCCGCCCATCCGAGCAGGACAAACAGGCACACACCCAGCGGCATAAAGGCAAGCTGCCAGCGCAGGATCGGTGTCTGCCGGCCGAACATCACGGCATTAAATTCCTGATCCCAGATGATGTTGTATTTGCCGGCAATGGGATGATAGATCTTTTCGAGTACGATGTAATCCACATAAGCCAGCAGGAGAATTGAAATAAAAAGAAGGATTGCGAATTTCACCCGAAGACGTTTTCCCTCTGGAGTACCGGTTTTGTCCATTTCCGCTGGTTCCTTTCTGTATTCAGGGGTTCTTTCGTGCTGTTGTGGTTTGATTTGAATCCGGATTCGGCGATTCGGTCGGCTGCTTTCGGAGTGTTCGTTTATTTCTCTGCCTTCTCGTCAATTCCCAGAGACCTCCGACAATGATATTGGCGCCCAGCGCCGAGCCGAGAGAAAAAATAAATGAGCCGGTCCAAAGATACAGTCCCTGCATAAGCACGCCGACGGTTTTGCCCTCAATGTTATACAATTCAATAATCTCCCTCAGCGGGGTAAAATCATCCAGCAGGTATCTGCCCAGCCGCCATGCAGCCAGGTAAATCGGCAGCGCGGTAAGGGGGTTGGTGACCCAGCAGGCCGCCAGGGCGATGGGCAGATTCACCTTGAAGCAAATCGCCCCAAACGCAGCCAGGATCATCTGAATACCCAGGGTAGGCATAAACGCCACAAACAGCCCAAGCGCCAGGCCTCCGACAACGGAACGTTTGTTGATTTTCCACAGATTATTATCGAAGATCCGATGTCCCCAGATATGAAAGAGAGGTGTATCTTTCAGTTTTCGCTTGATTGCCGACTGTTTTCTTTGCCATTTCCGCAGCCAGAGCCACATATCCCGCATCCCTTTGTCAAAATCTTGTTTCCTTTACATGCTATCGGGAAGAGAACTCCCTCCGCTTTAAGCGGTTTTGACAAAAGGACTCAATTCTCGCAATCGATGAATGATGGGCCCGATTTTCTGGGCGACAAAGTCCACCTCCTCTTCGGTATTAAAGCGGCTTAAACTGAATCGCACGGAGCCGTGAGCCGCCGTAAAGGGCACCCCCATCGCACGCATCACATGCGAGGGTTCCAGGGAGCCGGACGTACAGGCCGAGCCGGAGCTTGCACAAATCCCGTACTGGTTGAGCATCATGAGAATGGACTCTCCCTCGATAAATTCAAAGCTGACATTGAGTGTATTCGGCAGCCGGTTCTCACGGTCGCCATTGACCATCGAATCGGGGCAGACGGCCAGAATCTTCTCTTCAAGTCTGTCTCGCAGCGACCGCACGCGGGTGTTCTCATCGTCCATGGAGTCGGCGGCCAGTTGACAGGCCTTTCCGAGCGCCGCAATACCGGCAACGTTTTCAGTCCCGCCCCGACGGCCCGCTTCCTGATGCCCCCCCAGCAGGAACGGCGCCAGCCGCGTACCCCGGCGAACATAAAGCACCCCGATCCCCTTGGGAGCATGCAGTTTGTGGCCGGACAGGGAAAGCATATCAATATTGCTGCGGCGAAGGGTCAACGGAATTTTGCCGACGGCCTGGACAGCGTCTGTATGAAAAGGCACCCCACGAGCCCGGCAGATCGCCCCGATTTCCTCGACGGGGAAGATCACACCGGTCTCATTATTCGCATACATGATCGTAACCAGGGCGGTATTGTCGTCAATGACCTCGGCCAGTTCATCGAGATTCAGATTGCCCTCTTTATCGACGCTAAGCTCATACACCTGGTAGCCGTGATGTTCCAACTCGCGGCAGGGACTCAGAACCGCCGGATGTTCAACCCGGCTGGTAATAACCTTGCGGCGGCGAGGATAAGTGGCCAGGGTACCGCGAATAGCGGCATTGTCACTTTCGGTGCCGCAGCTTGTAAAAATGATCTCATCGGGATCGCAGCCGAGCAGATCGGCGATACGCTGCCGGGACTGCTGGACTTTTTTGGCAACCTGCCCCCCGAAGCTGTGCATACTCGAGGGGTTGCCGTACAACTCGCCCAGGTACGGCATCATTTCCTCGATGACGGCATCGTCCACTTTGGTCGTGGCGTTATTATCCATGTATATTACGCGGTTCATCTTATACCTCCCGATGCTGATGGGGCTGGTTTCGTGAGTCGGTTCCTTCTTCGACAACCAGGTCCGGGCTTACATATTCGCGCAGCCGCGCCTCGACAACTTCCTTCAGGGTATAGTCGGCCAGTTTACAGCTTGCGCACATGCCGCGAAACGCCACGATCACCCGGTCATCAACGACATCAATCAGCTCGATGTCGCCGCCGTGAATCCGCATGGCCGGGCGAATCTGCTCCTGCATGGTATCCTGGATCAGGGCGATTTTCTGAATATTGGTCAGCTTGCGGGGACGCGGTTCAGGATGGATCCGCAGTTTTTTAACCCGGTCGCCCTGCACTTCGGCAATCAGTTTTTCGATCTGGCCCTTGCAGCCGCCGCAGCCGCCCCCCGCCTTGCAGTAATTGGTCACCTGTTCAACGGAAGTCAGATCATTGTCATGAACGACTCGCTTGATTTCTTCATCGGTCACACCAAAACAGGTACAGACGACCCGCCCTTTTTTGGATTTGGGGGCCGCGGCCCGGCCTTTGGCCCGATAGTTTTCAATCGCCGCCATCAGGGCCTCGTGCCCCATTACCGAGCAGTGCATTTTCTGATCCGGCAGACCGCCGAGCTGCTTGACAATATCCTGGTTGGTTATCTTCTCGGCTTCTTCAAGGGTCAGACCCTTGACCATCTCCGTGAGAACCGAGGAAGAGGCGATCGCGCTGGCACAGCCAAAGGTCTTGAACATGGCCTCCGCGATGCGGCCGTCTTTACCCAGTTTGAAGGTAAACGTCAACGCATCCCCGCAGGCCAGCGAACCAACCTCGCCGGTCCCGTCAGCATCTTTCAAAATGCCGACATTCTGCGGATGAAAAAAATGCTCCATCACATCGTCTGTATAATCCCACATAATCCGTCTCCGGTATTCCCCTACCTATACGTCGGAGGGGTCTTTAAGGTTTCTGGCTGGCCTGGAGGGCTTGCCCAAAATCGGCCAAAATATCATTAATGTGTTCTGTTCCAACGGAAACCCTTATGAAATCAGGGGTTACACCCGCTTGAACCTGTTCGGCCTCGCTCAACTGCTGATGGGTCGTACTGGCCGGATGGATCACCAGTGTCTTGCTGTCAAGAATATTGGCCAGGTGGCTGGCAAGTTTAACATGGTTAATAAAGCGAATGCCGGCCTCTTTTCCGCCCTTCACACCAAAACCGAGGATGGCTCCCTGACCATTCGGCAGGTACTTTTGTGCGTGCTTATAGGAGGGATGCGAAGGCAAACCGGGGTAATTAACCCAACTCACGGCCGGATGCGATTGGAGAAATTCAGCCAGTTTCAAGGCGTTTTCGCAGTGTCGAGGCACCCGCAAATGCAGCGTCTCCAGCCCCTGCAAAAGCAGAAAGGCATTGAACGGCGACAGGCAGGCGCCGGTATCACGCAAAATGTTGGTGCGAAGTTTGATAATGTAAGCCAGCCCGCCAAACGTTTCGGCATAGCGAAGGCCGTGATAACTCGCATCCGGCTCGGTCAGTTCGGGAAACTTGCCGCTGGTCCAGTCAAATTTACCCGAATCGACAACCACACCGCCGATGCTGGTTCCGTGTCCGCCGATGATTTTCGTGCAGGAGTGAACCACGATATCAATCCCGTGCTCAATCGGCCGGAAAAGAATCGGAGAAGCCATCGTGTTGTCGCAGAGCATGGGGATCTGATGCGCATGGGCAATGTCTGCAATCTGCGCATAGTCAGGCACATCATTTTTCGGATTGCCGATTGTTTCAATATAGAGCAGACGCGTATTGTCCCGGAGGGCCTTCTTGAAATGGGTCGGGTCGTTCGGATCCACCAGCGTCACCTCGATTCCCAGTTTGGGCAGCGTGTGAGCAAACAGGGTACACGTGCCGCCGTAGAGCGAGGCCGAGGAGACAATATGATCGCCCGCCTTGCAGATATTGAGGATCGCGCCGGTAATGGCCGCCATGCCGGAACTGAAAGCCAGCGCCGCGACGCCGCCTTCGAGAGCGGCAATGCGTTTTTCAAGCACATCCGTTGTCGGGTTCATCAGCCGTGTATAGATATTGCCGAATTCCTTCAGGGCAAACAGATTGGCCGCATGATCCGTATCACGAAACACATAACTGGTGGTCTGGTAAATCGGTACGGCCCGACTGAGCGTTTCTGAATCGGGGGCCTGACCCGCATGAAGGGCCAGCGTATCAAGATGGTAGTTTGGTATATCATCCATGGTTCTTTCCTTGATCTATAATATTCGTTTTCTCCGTTTTAATCAGGCAGCACCTCGATCATCCGGTCCAGGGCCTGCCGGGCCGCGACCCGAACCGCTTCCGGAACCGTAATCTGATGACCCATATCCTCCAGGGACCACAGCACCTTTTCGAGAGTGATTTTCTTCATATTGGGACAAATCGCCCGTTCCGAAACACACACAAATTCTTTCTCCGGATACTGTTTTTTTAACGTATGAACAATGCCTTCTTCTGTGGCGATAATAAAACTCCGTGCCGGGCTTTCCCCGGCGAACCGAAGCATCTGCCCGGTACTCAAGAGCCGATCAGCCAGCGCCCGCACCTGCGGCCCGCATTCCGGGTGGGCCAGAACCAGTGCATCCGGATGATGCTCCCGGGCGGCCTGAATGTCGTCGGGACTAATCCGCACATGGGTCGGGCAGTAGCCGGGCCATAAAATCATCTCGCGGCCGGTCTGCTCCTGCACAAAAGCCCCAAGATGCTGATCGGGAACAAAGAGAATGTTCTTTTCTTTCGGCAGAAGACTGACCAGTTTGACAGCGTTGCTGCTCGTGCAGCAGTAGTCGCTGAGGGCCTTGACCTCGGCCGGCGAATTGACATAGCAAACCACAAGGGCCTCCGGATGCTTGCGCTTCATCTCCTCAAGCTGGCGGGCGGTTATCATGTCGGCCATGGGACAGCCCGCGTTCCGCTCCGGCAGCAGAACGGTTTTATTCGGCGACAAAATGGCCGCTGTTTCGGCCATAAAAAGCACGCCGCAAAAAACGATTACCTCCGCATCGGTCCGGGAGGCCTCCACGCTCAGACCCAGGGAATCTCCTACAAAGTCAGCCAGATCCTGAATCGGCCCCGGCTGGTAATTATGAGCCAGGATCACGGCATTTCTCTGTTTCTTGAGTTGCTGAATTTTATCCAGAATAGCGGTCACTTTTTGACTCCGTTCTTTGAGCGGTCTCGTTTTCGTCCTCGTGTCACATACATCGATTCGGGCTTGGCCACCGTCACCACCGTGCCGGCAGGGATGGACTCGCGAATCCAGACATTGCCCCCGATGACGGCGCCGCGGCCGATGGTGATATCGCCCAGCAGCGTCGCCTCGGCATAAACCGTAACCCCATCCTCCAGGGTCGGATGACGTTTCTGCCCCCGGATGATTCGGCCCCGTTCATCCCGGGGAAAACTCAGCGCCCCAAGCGTCACCCCCTGGTACATCTTGACATGATTTCCGATAATCGAGGTCTCGCCAATGACAACGCCGGTCCCGTGATCGATAAAGAAATGGTTCCCGATTGTAGCCCCCGGATGAATGTCAATACCGGTTTGACTGTGAGCCCACTCGGACAGGATCCGCGGAATCAGCGGCACTTCCATTGTATACAGTTCATGCGCAATGCGGTGAGTGGCAATAGCAATAATATACGGGTAACTGATTACCACTTCCTCGAACGACTTGGCCGCCGGATCGCCTTCATAAGCGGCCTGCACATCGGCCTTGAGCAGTCGCCGAATTTCCGGCAGCCGGCTGAGCAATTGTTCACTGCAGCGGGCAGCCATCCGGGGACAGTCGCAGGGATGGCAGTCTTTCAGACGGCATCGATGACGCAGCGCCCGCTCAATCTGCTCGGCAAGATCCCGCTGGGCAGCCAGCAGAAGCTCATGAACCACTGAAAAAATCGTATCTTTAGTAACCGATCGTTTGCCTGTATAGCCGGGGAATAAAATCTCAAGAAGAATCTCAAGAACATGGATAATACGGTCGCGTACCGGAAGATTCTTGTTGTCTATAAAATTAATACCCGAATCATCCTCATACGTCTGGACGATTTGGTCAGTGACGGCATCATAATTAAAGACCTTCTCCGAATCCATGGTTTTCGCATTTAAAGTTGGGAGTACAAATCTGTGGAAAGATAGCGTTCTCCCGTATCACACATGATAAAGACAATCTGCTTGCCTTCGTTCTCCGGCTGTCTGGAAAGCTCCACCGCCGCATGGCAGGCCGCCCCGGCGCTGATGCCGCCGAGGATCCCTTCCAAACGAGCCATTTTGCGGGCCGCCTCAAGCGCTTGATCATTGGTCACTGTCAGAATGCGGTCATAAACCTGCGTGTTGAGTACCTGCGGTACGAAACCGGCTCCGATCCCCTGGATCTTGTGCGGACCGGGTTTGCCGCCGGACAACACCGGTGAATCGGCAGGTTCTACCGCAATGACCTCCAGGTTTGGATTTTTCTCTTTCAACGCCTCTCCGCAGCCGGTGATGGTTCCGCCGGTCCCGACACCGGATACAAGAATATCCACCTTCCCGTCAGTATCCTCCCAGATCTCCACCGCCGTGGTCTGTCGATGGGCCTGCGGGTTGGCCGGATTCTGAAACTGCTGCAGAATCATTGAATGGGCGGTGGACGCCTGAATTTTCTTGGCTTCCTCAATCGCCCCCTGCATACCAAGCACCGCCGGGGTCAGCACAATCTGCGCCCCCAGGATAGCCAGCAGCTTGCGCCGCTCAATGCTCATCGATTCAGGCATCGTCAAAATTAATTTGTACCCGCGGGAGGCGCACACAAAAGCCAGGCCGACGCCCGTATTCCCGCTGGTCGGCTCAATCAAAACAGTATCTTTCGTCAAAAGCCCCTGTTCCTCAGCGGACTGAATCATGGAAACCGCGATGCGATCCTTGACGCTGCTGCACGGATTAAAAGATTCCATTTTCGCCAGCACGGTTCCATACGAACCGCCCATCCGATTCAGTCGAACAAGCGGGGTCCGCCCGACGGTTTCGGTTATGTCGTCAAATATTCGGCCCATGTATTTCTCCGAATTTGGTCAAATCTGATAATTCTTCGTCTCCTTTGCCTGCACAGACTGATCAACCAGATCCTTCAGCGTCCGGGATTTCAATACGTCCATAATTGCGTTTTGAATTTCATCCCAGATCTGGCGGGTTGCGCAATCGGTACAGCGAGGACAATATTCCGAATGCTCCAGGCACTCGACCGGAGTGATCGGACCTTCGAGCGTCACAAAAATGTCTTTCAGGTAAATCTCAGCCGGCGGCCGGGCCAGCATATATCCGCCGCGGGGACCGCGGATACTGCGTACAAGCCCCGAACTCTTCAGCATCGCGATGAGCTGCTCCAGGTATTTATTAGAGATGTCCTCGCGATCGGCAATCGCCTTAATCTGCAGGGGTTTTTTTCCGTACTCAAGCGCCAACTCAAGCATGGCCCGCATTCCATAACGTGTTCTTGATGATAGTTTCATGGTAATCTCCTATATTTCCCAGTATTATAGTAGTTTACAAACTTTCTACTTTACAATCAAGCATTTGTGCGAAATAAAATACAATATTCTTATAAACATATCAAGAATCTTCTTATCCGGATTCTCCGGCTCTCTTATATGATTTAGAGTTGACAATACCCGACGCTCCGCGTACTATTTCAAGATCATCGGCAACGAGATCAACGAAAGGACACGGCAAGATGACCAACGATTCCAAACTGACTGTTGCGTTCATATCTTCTTATATACCAAGACGTTGTGGAATCGCCACCTTTTGTTCGGATCTGATCAGTTCGATTCATAACGGCGCCGGAGACGTTTTTGAGCCGCTGGTAGTCGCTATGACGGCCGGCACCGAACACGCCTATAAAGACCCGGTAAAATTCGAGGTCCGAAAAAATGTCAAAAATGACTATTTAAGTGCCGCCGATTTCCTGAATTTCAGCCATGTCGATCTGATCTGTCTCCAGCATGAATACGGTCTGTTTGGCGGACCGGGAGGAAGGTACCTCAACCTGCTTCTCGAACGGACAAACGCACCGGTTCTGACAACGCTCCATACGATTCTCGAAAACCCGCCCGACGACATTTACCAGGCCACCATCAATATCGGAACGCTTTCCGAGAAAATCATTGTCATGAATGAACGCGGCATCGCGATGCTGCGGGATATCTACGGTATCGATCCGTCAAAAGTCATGCTGATTCCACACGGAATCCCCGATCTGCCTTTCGTAGACAGCAGCTATTACAAACATAAATTCAGCGTCGAGGGACGAAAAACCATTCTGACCTTCGGCCTGCTCAACCGCAATAAAGGGGTCGAAAACATGCTCAAGGCCCTCCCGTCAATTGTGGAGGCCGACCCCCGCGTCCTGTATATTGTTCTTGGTGCCACTCACCCCGAAGTCCTCCGCCAGGACGGGGAGGAATACCGATTCGAACTCCAGCGGATCGCAGACGAACTCGGCCTTCAGGATCATGTGCTGTTTTATAATCAATACGTTTCTGATGAACAGTTGCATCACTTTCTCTGCGCCGCGGATATCTACGTCACTCCCTATCAGCAGCGCCAGCAGCTTACCAGCGGAACACTGGCCTTCGCGGTCGGCACGGGCAAGGCCGTCGTCTCCACGCCTTACTGGGCAGCCGAGGAGCTGCTGAGCGAAGGACGGGGCTGCCTGGTGCCCTTTGAAGAGCCCCGCCAACTGGCCGATAAAATCATACGAATTCTGCAGAACGAGAATTATTTTTCTGACTTGCGGCGCCGGGCCTACGATTACGGACGAAACATCATCTGGCCGACCATAGGTCAAAAATACTGGACGCTGTTTACGGACCGGCATCAGGCCCTGACCAAAAAAACAACCGGGGAAACGCTGCCGCTGCGAAAAATACCCGAACCCTCGCTGGTGCATATTCGCCGGTTAACCGATACCACAGGCCTTCTTCAGCATGCCCGGTTTACCCTTCCGGACCGCCGCCATGGATATTGTACCGACGACAACGCCCGCATCATCGTCGCGATGGCCAAATACATGGCCCAATACAATGACCCCCAGGCCCTCGAACTGCTCAGCATATACCTGTCCTTTCTGATGCATGCCCAGGAAACTGACGGAACCTTCCATAACTTCATGAGTTATGATCGACAGTGGATCGAACCGGAGCCGGACCACGACTCCCTCGGCCGGGCTTTATGGGCGCTGGGAACCCTTATGGGCAAACCCGTTTTCCGGGAAATGGTTCCGATCCTGAAAGATTATTTTGATCGCTCGGCCGTCCACATACCCTCCCAGTCGCCCCGAGGAAAAGCATATTGCATCCTCGGAATGACCGAATATCTGCGCCAGTTTTCCGGAGCCAGCGAAATCAAAAGATACCTCTCCGGCGCCGCCGATTCCCTCCTCGATCTGTACCGGCAATGTGCCGACCCCTCCTGGCGATGGTTCGAAGAAGTCCTCTGTTATGACAACGCCGTTCTGCCCCACGGCCTTTTCCTGGCCTACAGGATAACCGGCGAGCAGCGCTATCTTACAGCCGCCCGGGAAAGTTGTGACTTTCTGATGGAAACCACCTATACCGGCAAACATTTCAGTTTCATCGGCTGCCGGGGATGGTACCGCAAGGGACAATCGCGAGCCCGCTTTGACCAGCAGCCGCTCGAAGCCGGATCAACCGTTCTCATGCTGCGCGACGCCTATGAGGCCACCGGCAACAACCGGTACCTGACGCTCCAGAAAGAGGCCTTCGACTGGTTCCTCGGAAAAAACGATTTGCACATTCCGGTCTACGATTTTCGCACCCGCGGATGCTATGACGGATTGGAATCAGCCGGAGTCAATCTTAACCAGGGCGCCGAAAGCATGATCAGCTTCTTGCTGGCTCTGCTGAGCATCGTCGAACATGTCAGCTTTGACCTGAAAACGCTTTCGGCTCAAAACCCTGCCGTACACGAAAATCAACCGCGGCCCATCGAGGAAAAGGGCTGATGAAAATCGCCACTTTCAACGCCAACTCCATACGAAGTCGGGCAGAGATCATCCGCCGATGGCTGCAGAAACATCAGCCCGCCGTCCTCTGCATTCAGGAAACCAAGGTAACCGATGACCAATTTCCGCTTGATGCCTTCGCCGATACCGGTTATGAAATCCTCTTTCGCGGACAGAAGAAGTACAATGGAGTGGCCATTTTCAGCCGGCTGCCGCTTACGGAAACGGAATGGGAACTGCCGAAGGATACCCGGCGGGAGGCCCGCTTCTTAAAGGCCCGCGCAGGAAATGTCTCTATTGTCAATACCTATATCCCCCAGGGACAAAGCCCGGACTCCGATAAATTCCAGTACAAGCTCGAATTTTTTCGCCTCCTGAAATCCTATTTTCAATCCGCTTTTGATCCGGCCGACCCCGTTATCTGGTGCGGGGATTTCAACGTAGCGAGGGAATCGATCGATGTTTATGATCCCAAGAGGCTGTGGGGGCATGTCTGCTATTGCCAACCGGTACAGGAGGCGCTCGAAGAGGTCATGAAGTGGGGATTTAACGATGTATTTCGCCGGCTTCATCCCGAACCGGAACAATACACATTCTGGGATTACAGGACCCCCAATGCCCTTAAAAGAAAGATGGGCTGGCGGCTTGATTACATCATGGCAACCAGGACGCTGGCCGAAAAATGTCGTACCTGCCTGATTGATCTCGAAAGCCGCATGCTGGACAAACCAAGCGATCACACCTTCCTCATCGGAGACTTCGATCTCTAAAAGAGCTGCCAAAAAGACGGCTTGAATGTTTCCATAAAAAAAAGTAAGATATTTAAAATTTTCGTGCGTAAAAAAACTGATGTTGACGACATAATTCTATGAGAATTATGCATTTTTTACAAGCTGAATGGGTCTGATGAAAAAGGTGATTTGTCACTCTCCTGACGGGAGTTATCCAGATATGATTCCGACAACAATTTCGTATGAGGATTTTCATCGCCTGATAGCCCGGCGTTCAGGGTCGCTCTTTCGCGCCTCTGCATTTCTGGTCGCTCATGCACACTCCCATAAAATCCTGACCCGACCCCTCCTCGGTGAACTGCTCTATCAATCCACGCTGCTCGAAGAATTGCTGGATGCTTATGGCGCCAGGAACAACTCACACTGGGAACGATTTCGCTCGCTGATCGCCGCGATCAAACTGTTTTCCTATGTCAGCTACGAACTTCTTCACATCCAGCACAGCATCCCGGCCTATCGTCTTTTGCCCGTGGAAGAGGATTTCAGCAAACGCACGGCCGAGACCATTGGATTTACGGAAAACATTCTTTCAGACGCCACCCGCCGCCTGCTGGACGAGGCCCAAAAGCTCAACCTGCCCGTTCATCATGTCGATCTTCCCGAAGAATATTACAGCGAAACCCTTCCCCCCGGCCGGCTCCCGCATGACCTGGCCACCCGAAAACTCGAAACCGTCTCACAGACAATTTCTCTTCTGGCAACGGCTTTTCTGAACCTGTCGGCCGAATGCAAGCAGGCCCTTCCGAAAGGACAGGTCCAGTCCGATTCCTTCCTCTGCGAATACATCGGACCGGTCAGCGAAGACAAACTGCGATCGCTGGAGCTGCGGTTTCATAACCTCCAGTCCCTCTACGACACCTATGTATCCACAACCGTAGCCGAGGGCATTGACGAGGAACTGCCCGTGATGCGCGGCCATATCAGTGTGGTGCTTCATCTGCTTCGTACCGCGCGGGATTTTGCCCACTATATTGAACGCCATGCCGGTCCCTATCAGGCCAAACTGCCCCCCCACCGAAAACGGCTGGTCGAACCGGAAACCCTGCTTCAGATCATGCTCAATTATTCCATCCACTTTGTCGTTCAATACCTGACCTGTGCCGAGAAACTCTGCCGGGACATGCTCAAACGCTATACCGAGATAGAGACCATTGAAGTCCCGGTGCCCCCTTACCGCGGATTTCACGTGCGGCCGTCAACCCTCGTTTCCAAGCTGGTCCTGCATTACGGCAGCGATGTGACGATGGAACTGGATGGCGAAGAATACGACGCCAAATCGCCCCTCGAACTGTTTCGGGCCAACGAAAAAATCAACGCGCAAAAACGAAAAGCCCTGGCCGCTGAAATTCTTCGGCTCAACCTGCTGCCCGAAAGCACGGCCGAACAGGACATACGAAAAGTCATCCGCTCAATCCTCATTGCCCTTTCCGAAAAGGGAAATTTGATTGTTTACGAGCAACCTCTGCAGATTGAAAATCCTCCCGTCCGTGCCGGGGCCTCCCTGCTCGAACAGGTCAATGATGAAATTGCACGACTCCAGGTCACCGGAAAAATCGACATCGTCACAGACACCCGCGTCCGCTTTACAGGCGATAAACGAGTCCTCGAAGACATCCAATTACTGGCCGAAAACGGCTACGGAGAAGACCGAACCGGAAGCAATATCCCCCTTCCGGAAGGCCTTCACTATCTCAGAAAGTAAAGGCCCTAAAGACAACCCGCCTAATCAACAGGCACAGAAACCGCTTCGGCTGCCCCTTCCGCCTCCTCTTGCTCTTCCGATGGAGAATCGGCGGAAGGAGCCGGAATCTCCTCCAGCAGCTCACTAAGCGGCCGCGTCATCTCATCGGCCTTAAAAGCGGGAATCTGGTAAATCCAGCCGCTGTGTTTATGCACAAATGTTTCCGCCGCCTCCTTGGCCAAGAACAGCGCTTCCCGCTGACGGAGCTGCTCCTCACTCTCGACCTGTTTCTGAACCTCCGGCTCCGGTCCGGTATAACGGGCGGAAAGACGGGCATACCACATCTGGTCCTTCTCAGCAAGCCGAACCGTATAAACCAGATGGTTGCGCAACTGGCACACATAGGTATAGGTAAAGTCCAGCGACGGAACATCGGAGGCCGCCAGAACATCGTCAGCGCGAAAATAAGTCAGGGCGCCGAACAGCGTCCGGTGGTTGGACCCCTTGAATTGTTTGCCCGGCGGCATAGACTCGAGCACGATCTCAGAACCGGTTTCCGGACTCAGGAGCGTAAAACTCGCCTGGTTCGGATCAGTGACGGTCACCCGCTCAATCGTTTCACGATCCACCTCGACAACCTGGGCAGGGATATAATCCATCGGCCGGATCGAGAGATAAGGCGTCTCACGAAGCCGGTACACATCGTTTTCGCCGGCCAAACGAACATGGCTGAAAGAAGCGTCTTCCTGGGTTTTCGTCTCTGAGATAAAAAGCCCGACGATAACCGTCTGATCTCCGTCAAGAAATTCGATTCCGTATCGGGCGGTCTCGGCAGTGACCCCCAGCTCGGCATGATTCTCCGGATTGGAGGTAATCAGCGCATCGGAGCTGATCCGAATATCCACACAGTCCGAAATCAGCGAATTAACCTTCTGGATCTGGGCCGGATATCCCTGTTTATTGCGTACAACAAAACCCGACTCCTTTCGCTCCAGCAGGATCGGCTCTGCGGTGTCTTTGGAGGTGATGCGAAGGCCCTCAATCCGGTCAATATCCAATCCCTCGATCAGAGGAAAAACGGTAATCTGAGCGGCCTTATAACTCCGGCCCAGCCGGGACTGAAGAAAGGCCAGCCCCGCCATAACAACAGCAATGATCCCTAATATCGCAAGTTTCCTGTCACTCATCTTCCATTACTCCCGATCAGTCCCTGTCCATTGATTACTGCTCCCGCGTATGGCGGATATAATACCGGCGTTTAATACCCCGATAAATGCCCAGCCCGACGGCAGCGGCCAGCACAACCAGCGGCCCGGGAAGGGTGCAGAAATTCCGAAGCCGGTTTTTAAGCGCTTCCTTGTCAGCCACTTTTTTCATCTTCACTTCACGCAGCCGCATCTCCGCTTCATGAAGCTTAACCTCGATGTCTTTCTTCTCATCGAGAATCGTCCGGTTAATCAGCTCCTGCTCCTTGTTTTCCAGTCCGGCCAGCTTTTCATTAAGCTGCTGTTCAAATCCTTTGATTTCCGCCATGATGCGGGCTTCTTCCTCGGCGGTTTTTTCCTCTGCCTGTTTTTCAATCTGATCGACGCGGGTAAAGGGACGTTTGAAATTACCGCGCGACCGAAGCCGGATCAGGTCTGTGGAACCGGATAATTCCTCCAGGGCATTAAGTACAAACGCCCCATTATCTCCCATCGCTGACAGACCGAAAAATGTTCGTTGGTAGGCAAGGGCATCGCTCAAAAAGTCCACGTCTGCGGTTACGATCACCGTCGCGGGCTCTTGGGCGGCCTCCAGATGGGCGGCCTTCCGAATCTCGGATTCTTCCTCCTCGCCTGTCTCCTCAGCCCCTTCCGCGTCTTCCGCCTCCTCCGCAGGCGGCGGCCCATCCGGAAAAGCGCTGCGAAAAGTCCCGGTCACCCGATAAGCAATCACCTGCGGAGAAGTCCCGTCCCGAAACCGCCGAAGGATATCCCCATAGTTGGGAGCCCGCAGCTCAAAGGGGCTTGAGACCGTCCACGTATTGCCCCCGGAACTGGTCATCAGCAGCGGCACGTATTCGAGATCCTCCGGAAGAGACTCCGTAGCGGCTTTTTTCTTCAAAACCCCCGGAAACCAGAAAGTCATTTCATTAAGGTTGGCCGTCATGGGCGCCTCTTTATTAAAGCACTCATACGCCGAGGAAAGTCGCAGATACGGAAGAATCTTTTCCGGCCGCTGGTCCGGCGAGGGCGACCCGGTCCCGGCCAGCATTCGATCTCCGCTGAAGGTATTGGCCGGCATCTCCAGCCCCCACGCCGCAAGCAGATCAGGCAGGCCGGAAGACGCCTCATGCTGCATTCCGTACTGCATCTGGGCCGGTTCCGGCCGGTCAATAATCGAAAACGGATCAACCGCCACAACCGCCCGGCCGCCGCGAAGCACATACTGGTCGATCGCATATCGGGTCTTGTCCGGAAGGTCCTTCGGATGGATCACCAGCAGCAGGTCCACATCCCGGATGGCATCCGTATCGGCGGCAATCGAGCGAACCTCCGGGTACATCTGCTGCAACTGACGGATAATGCCCCAGGCAGGGGTGGGCTGTTGGCCCTGCATCCGCATCATCGCCGCCATATAACCGGACACATCATCGCCCATCACCGGCAAAGAGCTCAAAACGCCGATTCGAGTTCGCGGCGGATTGACCGCCGTATCAATCAGATAGGTTAGATCGTACTCAATAAAGTGTTCCCGGTCCGGTGTAAAGAACGAGATTGTTTTGGTCACGCCCAACTCGGTCTGCAGCACCAGCCCGAAGAAAAAGTTTTCCTCTTCCGTAATGGAAAACCGACGCAGCCCGTGCCGGATGGCCGCCAGTTCCTCCTGCGAATAAGGCCGGGGGTCCAGAATCTCCAGTTGAATCATCCCGTTCGAATGAATCACGTATTCCTCAAGAATCGCTCTTACATAATCGTAATAGGCGTTAAAAAAGCGAATCTGGTCCGGGGCATTGATCGCCGCCGTCTTGGTATAATAAAGCCGCAGCGTCACCGGCTGCCGAAGCCCCTGGACGATACGCTGGGTTCCCTCCGATAGGGTATACAGCTTTTGCTCCGTAATATCCGCCCGCAGGGAGCCGGACAGACGGCCGACAATCTGGATGGCGGATACGGCGATCACCAAAAGAAAAAAGACCGCCAGGAAAAGTCGCAGCATTCGGTTCATCAGTGGGCCTTCCTTTCTTCCAGAACAAGCATGGAGGCATAAACCCAGGCGGCGATCAGGATGACAAAATACGCCAAATCTTTGGCCTCGATCACGCCCCGCTGAATCGATTCAAAATGGATCTGGAAACTGAGATTTTCCATCAGTGAAAGCAGCGCCGGTGAAACGGACGCAGACAGGTACTCAAGCGTCGTCGGCATCCCCGCGTAAACGAGGATTCCGCAGGCCACCACCGAGAGAATAAAGCTGATGACCTGATTTTTCGTCACGGTCGAAAAGAAAGAGCCGATGGCCAGAAAGCCCCCCGCCATAAGCAGCGCTCCCAGGTAACCCGCCCAGATCAGCCCGGCGTCCGGGCGGCCCAGGTAAAAGACCGTCACCGGAAGCGGAAACGTCAGCAGCAGCGCAATGCCCAGAAAAGCCCAGGCCGCGAAGAACTTGCCGAGGACCGCCTGCGGCACCGTAATCGGCAGCGTCAAAAGCAGTTCCACCGAGCCGGTTTTCCGCTCCTCCGCCCAGAGCCGCATGGCCACCGAGGGCACCATAAAGATAAACAGCAGCGGAAGCGCCTTGAAAAACAGACTCAAATCCGCCTGTCGCAGCTCAAAAAAGCCGTCCCGAAACGGAAGATAGCCCGCGAAAAAAAGAAAAATAACCAGAAACACATACGCTACCGGGGTCGAAAAATACCCCTTCAATTCCCGTTTGAATACCGCCCAAAAACCATTCATCGTATGAACTCCCTGCCTTGAAATCATTGGGATTACACGTGACTGCACTCAGGCAGACTTTTTCTCCAGAGTGATACGCCGAAACACCTCATCCAGCGGAACCTGGTACTCTTCCTGAAGCTTTTTCGGTGTTGAATCGACCCGGATCTTACCCTTGGCAATAATAATCGCCCGGCTGCATACCTGCTCGACCTCTTCCAGAATATGGGTCGATACAATAATGCATTTTTCCTTGGCCATTTGCAGAATCAACTGCCGCACCTCATGCTTCTGGTTCGGGTCCAGACCATCCGTCGGCTCATCCAGAATCAGCACCTGCGGATCGTGAAGCAGGGCCTGAGCCAGTCCCACACGCCGCTTGTATCCCTTGGAAAGCGTGTCAAACGTCTGGTGATAAACCGATTCGATGGAACACATGGGGACAATCCGGTCCAGGGCCTCTGTCCGGGCCGTCCCCTTGATCTGCCGGGCGTCACAGACAAACCTCAAAAAGCCCGACACCGTCATCTCCGGGTAAGCCGGGGCATTCTCGGCAAGGTAACCAATCGACTGCCGCACACCCACCGGGTCACGGAGGATATCATGGCCGCAGATCGAGGCCGTCCCGCTGTCCGGCTTCAAAAAGCACGCCAGCATCTTCATCGCCGTACTCTTGCCGGCCCCGTTAGGCCCCAGAAAACCCAGCACATCCCCTTTTTCCACCCGGAATGAAATGCCGTCAACCGCCACGATCGGCCCGAAGGTTCGGGTCAATTGCTGTACTTCAATCATTGTTTGACTCCGTTTTTTCTGATATCAAACTCAGATTTGAGCCCGCCGCAGACAAGCCCGTTTGTTTATGAAACCGTTTTAGAGTACTGTATGTAGAATTTTTTTACGAAAATGTCAAGACCTTGTTTGCGTTTTTTTTGAGCAAATATAATAGATGGGTTTTGTCCGCTTATAAGCGAAATGACCCAAAAAAAGAAAGGGCCGCCCTGCCCCGCGGCAGAACGGCCCTGTTTGCTTCAATCAGTCAACCCCGACTACGGCACGATCGGTACCGGCAGATTCGGACACGTCTCAGCATCCTGTCCGGCCCGGCAGGTCGCACTCGGCTGCGTGGCGTTGCGATTCGGCGAACGATCCCGTACCTCAATGTAATACCGATACGGCGCCGATCCGACATAAACCGGGACCCAGAACTCATTGGGCTGCAGATTATTGATATCCACCGTCGGCGGAGGATTGATTTGTCCCGTGGCGTACAATTCGAGAAGGTTGTCCTCATTCATCCACGGGCTGGTATTCCCCGCCGCGTCCAGGCAGACAAACCGGTACTCAACACCGCTGGCATCATCGGCCGCAGCGGCACGCATGTAATGATACCAGGTGTCTTCCAGTTGATGCCGCGGCCAGACCTCCCACTGCGCCGGACTCGGCGTCGGGATAATATCATCGATCTCAATCGTATTAGCCGCAAAGACAGCAGAAGAAGTCGTCGGGACCACATCATGGTAACGGCCCTCAAAATCGCGGAAGACCAACTGGCTGAAGGTCCGGTAGTAATACGTTTCCCCAAGCTGAAGTCCCGTATCCACAAAAATCCACGGCTGTGTCTTATAGGCCTTGAAGATCGAACCCGGATCATAGGCCTGCTGAATGATTGGATCGCCGACAGCGTTGCCCAGGGCATCCGTCTTCTGGAAGCAGTAATCAATATGGAAACTGCCGTCCAGCGGAGCTGTCACTTCCGGCAGACTGCCCGCTTCCACCTGGACTGCTTCCATCTCAATCTCATCCTCCGAGATGCCGGCCGGGACCCGTTCAAACTCCGACGGATCAGGCGTCAGCAGGTCATAATTTGTCCCCGGAATAATACCGGCGACCACCGACCGCTCTGTCTCATTGCCGCTGCCGTCCTGTGCAAACACCACAAACTCATACGGCTCGCCGGGAATCAGCCCGTCGAGAGTCAGATTGCGGTCGGGATCCCAACTGGCAGGATCGGTTACATAGGTATTCGGGTCATTGCTTCTGACGATGACAAATTGATATTTGATATAGCTGTCCGGCCACCAGTCATCATGGGCCTCAACCGCTGACATGACAATCCTGTCGATGCGATAATTCGGATTCGGCACGATTTCATTGTTGACCGTTATGGTCGTCGGCAGCAGCGACGGCTCGGTTTCCCATCTCATCGGACTGGGTGTCGGAGGCGTCTCATCGCGCTCCAGCCAGCAATCTACCAAAAGGGATATGTCCTGAGCATCCACGATTGTATCCAGATTCAGGTCCGCTCCGTCGCACCAGTCCATCTCATTACAGGATTCTCCAAGCCATTCGGAGGCCAGATGGGCCCAATCCTCAATATCTATCTGACCGCTGAGGTTCAGGGCGTTATCCACCTTGGCACATTTCGTGCGGCGGGTGATAAAATAGTGATATCCGAGATCAACCAGGTCCCGGTCAAGCATACCGGAAACCTGGGTCGTATACCCATCCAGGTCCAGCGCGGCGGCCAGTCCGCTGCCGGTATCCACAGCCGGACTATCCGGATTCAGATAGTATTTTTCTTCCGGCAGGATCGTGCGTCCGTCTTCTTCAGGCGATTCAAACAGCGGATCAAGAGACAGGATCCCGGCCTGCTTATCCAGCTCATTGCCCGGACGGACATAAACCGCGTTGCCGGAAGTGAGAATGTTCTGCACATTCGAGTAAGACATTGTCATCGTCGATTTATAATACTCCTCTTCAAAGCCGGAGCCGACTGTTGCCTGGGTTCCCTGCAGGGCCGCGTTGGACCAGAGAATACCGTCTTTGACCTCCACAGTACTGCCGTAGCCCACAAACAGGCCCCCGCCGGTTCCCGGCTGTCCGCTCACCCAGTTGTCCGCAAACGTACAATGCAGCAGGTCCGCGGCCGTAAACCAGTTAATCGAGGCCCCGCCGCCGTCACGAGCCGCCCGGTTCTGGATAAACAGGCAGTTGTGAATCGTCGACGTATTCCCCGTAAATCCGGCCATATACAGCCCGCCGCCGGAAATCCCCGACAGGTTGTTGCCGAAGACCGAATCCTTCAGATACAGGTCCACTCCGCCGACATACATGCCGCCGCCCTGCCCGACAGCCGTCATCTCGGCCACCGGAACCAAAAGCGGATTCGGATCGATCGGATCCGAGGTGCCCGCCACCGGAACGCGAACCAGGTTTTGCTTAAAGAAGGATTTTTCAACCGTCGCTTTCTTGTCAATCTGCATAAACCCGGCCCCAAGGTAGGCCTCGTTATCAGCCAGGTTGCAGTCCGTAATCGTAGTCGTTGACAGGTTGGCATAAATGCCCCCGCCGTCAGCCGCCGCGTTATTGACCATCGTGCATTCGTCAAAGATCGCGATGCAGTTGTACTCATAGGCCACACCGCCGCCAAAGCTGACATGGAACGAATGCGGCAGATCCACGGTCGTGTTATCAGCGATGTTATCCTCGAACCGGCAGCCCTTAAACTCCAGCTCGCAGTCGTGAGCCGCATACACCGCTCCGCCCGCCGTGGGCATATTAAGCGGACGATCCGGCCACGGAGATTCGCCTCCAGCAAGAGGTCCGCCAACGCCGGTCCGGCCGCCCTGCGTTCGGTTGTTCTCAAAAACGCAGTCCCTGAATTTCGCGTTGCTCTTAAATTCGCAATACACAGCCCCGCCGTAACCGCTGTAACGGGCCGCGTCCAGAAGCTGGTCATACGGGTCGCCCAGCGGATCGATCGGATCACCGCTGTAAGCGGCTAAAAATTCATCCCAGCTTGTAAACAGGTTTTCACCCGTCTCTCGATCCTGCCAGCCAAACCACCGCGACCACTCATCCATATCATAATCGCCGAAAAATTGGGTGTAATAGCTGATCGCACTGCCATATTTATCTCCGTAAGCATTAAACGCCCAGCCGTCCCAGCCCCGGGTTTCCCTCAGATACTGCTCATTGTAGTCATCATAGACCCAGCCGCCGCCGCGACCGCCGTCGTACATAATACCCTGGTCCACCCAGCCGGCCGCACCATTACCGCCGGTCGCGCCCCGGGCTTCGTTCCCGGTAAAGACGCAGCGGGTAAACGTCGGGCTGCTGCTCAGGCCGCAATAAACCGCCCCGCCGTACGCCGGGCTCGGCCAGCCGCCGTCCCCGCCGGTCGGATGCGATTCTGCCCCCGCAAAGCCGTTTTCACCGTCCTGGGCCCAGGCCAAATTGTTCTCAAATGTGCAATCAGTAATAGTCGGTGAACTATCAAACAACTGAAGGGCTCCGCCCAGCATCGCCATTTGATGGAATCCATCCGTTCCGGCCGGAACGTCTCCTTCGTGGAAAAGGAAATCCTGTCGAAACTGGCAATTGCTGAACACGCAGTTTCGGATCTCAATGTCCGCGTTGACCAGATGCATGCGGCTCTGATCAAGCGTAACCCCTTCGATCACCGTTCCCTTATCCAGGTTGTGGAGCTGGAATCGGAAATCACGGAAGATCGTGGCCCGAACCGTATCTTCATTACCCGGATTCGACCCGGAAATAGTCAGCCGCTTGTTCTGCAGAACAATATTATTAACGCCCGATCCAAACTGGCTGCCCGCCACATAAAGGCCCGGCGCCACCCAGATAAAATCGCCGTCCTGCGCATCCGAAATGGCCTCGCCCAGCGTATCATACCCGCTCGAGGTTCCGACAAACAGCGTCTTCCGGAACCGGGCGTGCGCCCCGATGGATTTATTACGCGACATCAGAACCCGGTTCGTGTGCTCCTGCGACTTATCATCAAACGTTCCGCCGGACCACTTGGTCAGCAAGTAGCCGTCTTGGATGGTTGCCTCCAGTTCCACAATCGCGCCCAGCGGATAGCGGACCAGGGACGGGGCCGGCGTAATCGTTCCCAGTGCCGGATTGACATACCCGTCCTCATCTTTCACGCAAAGCTCGAGCAGGTAAAGCTCATCCGGTTCCGGGATCGTATAGTGATAGCCAAGATCCACCCCATTCCCATCCGGAGCCGGATTGGTTTCCGCCGGATCGGTCGTATAGCCGTCAGAGAATCCGGCCTGAACGGCCGACACACTGCCGGCGTCAAGGGCCGGGCTGGTCGCCTGGTTCAGGTAATAAGCGCCCAGCGGACCGGTCTCAAACCTCGGATTACCGGAACGAATTTCGCTATAGCCCGGAGCGGTGGCCGCCGCGTAAATCAACTGATCGGCGCCGTTATACACATCCCCGCCCGCATTGCCGTAGAACAGGGCATAAGAAACCACAGAGTCTCCCCCCGGCTTCTCATAAATGCCCACGCCCTCGTTGCCGCTGACGATGGAATTGGCCATATCGACAACCGAAGCATTGTCCGCATACAGACCGCCGCCCACCCCGATCTCGCTGATATTGTCCGACAGCGTACTGTTATCAATCTCCAGGTGGACATACTGCAAACACGAAACGCCGCCGCCGGTCTGCTCAGAAGAGTTGCCGGTCACCAGCGTATTCCACAGGTTTTGCTGGAAATAGTCCTGGCTGCCCGTAATGCACAGGCCGCCGCCCGAAGAAAGAAGACCCGTGGCCTTGTTCTTTTCAATCCGGGTGTCCTTAATCGTAAACGGACCGTCGGTAATATGCAGACCGCCGCCGTATCCTTCGCCGGTAGCGCTGCGGTGAGCCCCGGCATCGATGCCGGCCGCCGTGTTTTCATAAACCACACAGCCCTGGACCGTCAAATCGGTACGGCTCGCACGCAGGGCCCCGCCGCTGGCGGCCTTATTCTGAATCATAAAGCAGTCCGTCAGTTCAAAGATCGTATCCTTGGCAAACACCGCGCCGCCCAGACCGCTGGCCTGGTTGCCGCTGAATTCACACCTGTCAAATGTCAGGTAAATCGTATGAACATACGGCGAAGGAACCTGCATATAGGAGAACACCCCGCCGCCGTGACCGAGAGACCGGTTGCCATTGAGGGTACAATCGGTCAGCACCAGGTCGCTGAGCGTATGAATCGCACCGCCGCTTGAATGAGACAGGTTCCCGTAAAAACGGCTGTCCGTAATCAGAATCGGCTGCTTGGCATTGACCTCGACCGTAATCGCACCGCCCAGATCCAACTCGCTGTAGTTGAATAAATCGTCTTCCGTCTCCGGCTCGACAAAGGTGAAGTTGTTGATAAACTCCGCCGACTCGATGTAAAGATCGGCCCCGGTGCGGCAATAAAGAGCCCCGCCCAGACTGTCCTCAAAGAGAGGAGTCAAAGAAATCGGCTCAGGTCCCGTCTCATCCAGGCCGGGCACAATCGTCAGCGACACATTCAGGCCGCTGTAAATCGCCCCGCCCAGCGTCGGAACCGGCGGATCATTATAGGTAAACACCTCGTAGGCCTCGTTGCCGATAAACTGGCAGCCCTGCAGCGTCACATCCGCGTTTTCTTCAATAAACAGCGCCCCGCCGGCCCGCAGACCGTTGGAAATCAGGATGCCGTTACGGCCGTCGCGCATGCCCTCCTCACCCCATGGATCATTGCCCCAGGGTTCCGGATAATCGCTGCCGTCCGCTTCGCTGCCGCCGGCGTGCACATAACCGGGCCGCGCGTAATTGCCTTCAAAGACGCAATTTAGAATCGTCGGGTTGCAGCCGTTAGCCACATAGATCGCCCCGCCCCGGCCGTCGCCTTCCCCATACCCGGCCTGCGGATTGACGCCGTACTGAACGGCCCATGCGACGCCGGCCGGGTCGTTTCCGCCCCAGCCGTATCGGACGCTATTGTAAGCCAGGCCCGCGTTGCCGGGAATGCCGCCCCAGCCGCCCGTGGCCCGGTTATTCTTAAACTGGCAATTGATAATCGTCGGGTTGCTCTTGCCGACAATGGCAATCGCCCCGCCGTAGCCGTCGCCGGTGCCCTTCCCGGAATGCCCGCCCGACTGGCTGTCAAGATCCTCTTCCGTAATAAGATTTTGCGGCCATAAGCCGTTTTCACCGTCGCCGCCGACACCCCCGGACACCGTGCAGTTCTCAAAGACACAGTTGCGGATAACCGGCGAACTGCCGTTTTCAAGCAAAATCGCACCGCCGTAGCTGTCTCGGTTCGCGTCTTCACCCGACAGACCACGAGTCGGAGGCAGCGGGTCCGGCGGATTCTCAAACGGCCACGGCCAGAAACCGGTATCAATCGCATAACTGGCTCCGATTTCGGCCGTAAAGGCGTTGCGAATCGTCACCCCTTCAATGCGGGTCTCGCTGCTCTGACCGCCGTTGAAGTGGAAGGCCCGCTTTGATAGATACCGGCTGCCCTGGCAATCAATAATCGTCTGCGCAACCGTCTGCGGGTCATTCGGGTCCCACGAGGTCACCACCAGGTTCATATCGCCGAAGTTCAGCCCGTCCGGATTCTCGATCAGGTACGGCTGATCCGGACGCGGGGCCAGCACGACAATATCGCCGTCGCGGGCCGCCAGCAGGGCGTCCTCGATTGTATCAAAGCTTTCCGGCACATACAGCTTCGTCGCCACCGCCAACTCAAACTCCACGGTGACAATTTTATCTTCATTCATCGTCACATAATTCGTGAATGCCTTCGACTGGTCGTCATCCGTACCGGTCCATTGTTTCACTCGATACAGATTCGGATCCGTCACCGCGTCCAGCCGAACTCGAACCCCCTGCGTCAGCGAGATCGGCGGCAGGACCACGGCCGGCCCTTCCTGGCCCGAATCGCTGTCCGAAGACCAGGTGGCCTGAATCTCGCCCATCGGGTCCACTTTCGCGATATATACGCTCGCGTTCAGCATATAATACTGAACCTCTTCTACATTGTAATGATAGCCCAGGTCAATCGGCTCGGCATCTTCGATATGATCGGTCCGCGTCGTCACCTCAAACCCAAGAAAAGCCCCCAGGTCAGCGATGTAACTGGTCGAGACCTCACTGTTCGGAATCCCCCGATCGATGCAGCCGCTGTCTGCCGACTGCCCGGCGCCCTGATGGCTCAGATAATACGATTTGCCCGCGCTGGCTCCGGCAGCCACAAACAACGGATTCATATCAAACACTGAACGATTCACCCCGTCATACCACAAGTCAAAAACAAGCATGCTTTCCAGCGGCATCGCCCGGTACGCCCCATACGCATCGAGATCATCGGCCGACCCTTCGAGATCCGTATAAGAAAGACCGATGGTGCAATAAGCCGTATCCGTTTTCAGCGGATTGCCAAGCGCCAACTGTTTGCCGAGAGCCGCGTCGTTGTTCCAGACGATACTGTTTTCAAGAAAGACAAAGGTTTCAATCGCCGGCGATCCGGCACTCCAGGAGGTATCGTTGCCGCAACTGACCGCCCCGCCGTATCCCGACAGGCCGGTCACTTCATTATCCGCCACCGTACAGTTAATCAGGTACGGTTCGGCGCTGTTCATCGCCGCAAAACCCCCGCCGTCTCGGCCCGCGCTGTTCTGAGCGATCAGGCAATTAACAAAGTCCTGCGTACCGCCGGGAATCGACGAAAAGGAGCCGACGATATAAACGCCGCCGCCGCTGGACTCCGCGAGATTCTCCGTAATCCGGCAATCATACATACGGACGGATTCACTGATGCAGTACAGGGCGCCGCCCGAAGCCGTCAGCGTCTCGCTGTTCTCAAGGGCCGCGGCCGTGTTTTGCGAGAAAATACTTTTTTCTACTGTAAAATCGGATTCGGCGCTGAATATCGCACCGCCGTATTCGGCAATATTATCGGTAAACTCACAATCGTTCACATCGGCCACAACGCCGAAAACGCAGACCGCACCGCCCATTTCGGCAAGCCCGCCGGTAAACGTGCTGTTTTCGATATGCACATCCATAAAAGTAATATAGTCGTCCACCCAGATCGCTCCGCCCGTGGAGCTCGATTGGCCCGAAATGGTCGTCGAATCCGCGATGTTCTCCTCAAACCTGCAGCCGGACACGTTCAACTGTCCCCCGGCCCCGAATTCATTATACCCAATCGCACCGCCGCCTTCGCCGCCCCGGGGATCAATACCAATCTCGGAATAACCCGCCGCGTTTTCCTGAAATACGCAGTCCGTAAACGTCACGCTGATCGGCGTGTGATCGAAACATACAGCGCCTCCGTCATCCGCGGCGCTGTTCTGGAAAAACAGGCAGTCCGTAAAGGTGCTGGTAGACGCCCCGTCAATATACAAACCGCCGCCGTCATCATTGTCGGCCCGGTTACTCGAAAACGTCGAATCGGACGCCGTCAGGATCGAAAAGTCCTCTATAAAAACGCCGCCGCCGTAGGAATTTGTGTTCCATTGCAGATAAAAGAGCGGATCAGGTCCCTGGATCTCGCCGGATACGCCGCCTGCGCCCGGCTCGCCGTGCTCACCCGTCCGGTGCCCTGAGCCGCCGCCGCCGCCGATACCGCCCGGCGCATTGCCATTATCCCCGCCGTCGCCGCCGTCCCCGCCGTCACCGCCGTTGCCGCCGAACGCAAAGACCCCCCAATCCATAAACAGGAGAGCATCCGGATAATTATAATAACCCGTATCGGCCCAGGTATCCACACCGCCTGCGTCACCGCCGCGGCCGCCGTTGCCGCCCACACCGTGAGGAGCCGTCTCATCTCCGGCATTGCCGCCGTCGCCTCCGTCACCGCCGGCGCCGCCCTGGTATTGTTCAATTGTCCGATCCAGTACAACATCTGTCCCGTCTCGAAGAACGATGATCCCATCCCGCTGAAGCGTGGTCCGGTTATTGAAAAACGTAGATCCTGTAATCGTCAAGTCCGTCGAGTTGCCCGCGTAAACTGCACCGCCGTAGACAACCTGCCAGCTATCCATCGCTCCGCCGCCGTCGTGGCCGGCGTTGCCGCCGGCGCCGCCCTGACCGCCCTGGCCGCCCTGGCCGGCAGGTCCGTCCTCGCCGGGTTCTCCGTCAACGCCCCCGTCGGTACCCGTACCGCCTGTACCGCCCGTTCCTCCGGTCCCCCCGCTGCCCGCATTGCCCGCGTTGCCGGCGGCCCCGCCATAATTGCCCGTCCCGATGATCACGCCGCACCCCGAGATCGTGCTGTCACGAATTTCCGGCCGAAGGGTCTGGCCGACTGTGTTGCCCGCAAAATAAATCGCACCACCGAACGCGTTGCCCCCGTTGCCGCCGTGACCTCCGTCACCGCCGGCGCCCCCGTCACCGCCGTGGCCGCCCGGACCCCCGTCACCGCCGGGGCCGCCGGGGCCGCCGCCAATACCGTCAATACCGGCGCCGCCGTTACCCCCGTTACCGCCGTTACCGCCGTTGCCCCCATCGCCCCCGTCACCGCCATTGCCCCCGTTGCCGCCGGAGCCCGCGTTGCCGCCAAGCGCAAAACACCCGTTAATGGTGCAGCTCCGGATTAGCGGAGCGCTGCCGAGATCGGCATAAATCGCACCCCCGTACCCATGACCGCCGTGACCGCCGTCCTGGCCTCGCGACCCGGGAAATCCGTGCAGACCATTGGGATCCCCCTCTGCTATGCCGCCCGGCTGACCCGGCGAACCCGCCATGCCGTCGGCTCCGTCCTCACCGTCTTCGCCGTCCGTGCCGTCCGGACTTGCCTCACGGCCTTCCTGATTCACAGGCCGCCCGTCTCTGCCGTCACTGCCGTCCTGACCCTGCGCACGGCAATTCAAAAACACACAGTTGGCAATCGTCGGACTCGACCCATTGCTGCAGAGAATGGCTCCGCCCAGCGCATCGGCCCCGGTCACTCCCTCTACAATTGAAGGCAGCGGCTCGATCGCTTCAGCATTCTGAATTGTAAAGCCGTCCAGAAGCGTATCTCGACCCTGCCCCGATTCAAACACAAATGCCCTGTCATCCCCCCCCCGTCCGTTCAGGGAAGGATCAATAACGGTCGTAGCCACAATAAACGGATCGTTCGGATTGATACTGCGCACGGTAATCGGCCAGGCCGGAAAATGAATGTTTTCTTCCGGATAAATACCTGGATACACAATCACCGTATCGCCGGGATTCGATGAATCGATCGCCGCCTGAATGGTCCGGTACGGATAAGGCACTTCCAGCACACGCTGGCCCGTTCCCGTAAACGCCCCCCCCGGAGAAGTGGACTCGGTCTCATAAAGAATGCTTGACGGATCGCCCGGAGAGGCGGTTTTCTGCCGCATGTACCCCTCAAAGACATATTCAAATCCCTCCTCCTGGGACACCTCGACCGTGTATTCATTCGAACTCTGCCACCCGCTGTCAAATGGATCCGGGTCCAGTTCTTCGTACATACGGTAATAATCCACCACAATCAGCGCACGCCGCCCGATCAGCGGATTGCCGGACGGAACAATCACCTGTCCGCTGACAAGATATTCCTCGCCCGGCTCCACCAGCACTTCCTGGTACCAGCCCGAGTCCATGAAATACAGAACCGCCGACGCGGAATCCTCGTAATACCCCGCATCCGACGCGATATATGCGTTCTGCCCCCATGAATTCCAGCCGCCTGCGTCCGCTTCAAAATCACCGTTGATAATCCGATTGCCGCTGCTTCCAATCAGTTGAATCTGGTCAAAATACGCAAAACCCAGCCCCGTATAGTCCCCCCCGGGATCCAGCGTCATAAGCGAAATCCGAACCTTATCCACACCGGCCGGGATCGTAATGGTGTCCTGAATCAAATGCCATGTATCCGTCGGGTCCGTACTCAGAACCTCGCCGATCTCTTCAGAGCCGACCAGCGTCTCTGCGTACCGGCTGGCGGAAGTACAGTCAAAATAATATTCCACACCGTTTTCATCGTACCCCCGGTGCAGTTTCATGGAAATGTTCTTTTTCCGATAGATTTCAATCTCCCGCGGCAGCGATTCCCACAGAGCCGGGTCCGGAGCCGGAGGCAGGTTGTCATAACCCGAAGCCGTGATCGTTGTGACGGCATTGGACCATTCCGTCGCATTCCCATAGGCATCCCGTGAGCGGCACTGGAAGGTATAGGACGTGCCCTCCTCGGCCTCGGTAATAAGAAACAATTGCGATTCCTGCCACCCGCTGTTGAGACTCGGATCAGTCGGATATTCCAGACAGACAAATTCATATTCAATACCGCCGGAAATATCGCTGGCCAGGGCCGCCTTCATGGCAATATGCTTCAGCCCCGTCGCCTGCGGCTCAAAAAACCACTCCGCCGGATTCGGGGTCGGGGAAACCGTATCGGCCACTTCCAGCGAGGAAAGGGCATTATACAAATTCAGACGCCCTCCCGACACACAGCTCGTCGCCAGCCCTTCAATCGGATCAACGCTCGACAGAATAACCTGCTTGACTTCCTCGGCCGTCAGCGAAGGAAGGACCGACCAGACCAGCGCACAGGCGCCGGCCACATGCGGACAGGCCATCGAGGTCCCCTGGTACGATTGATACCCGTCCGGAATCCCATCGTCATCCAGCTCAAGCGGAACGGTACTGACAATATCCACACCCGGCGCCGCCAGATCGACTGTCGTCAGACCCCAGTTCGAAAAAGACGGCCGCATATCATCATGATTCGTCGCCATGACCGAGATAATACTGTCCAGGTCATAACTGGCCGGGAAAGCGGGATTGGTATCGTTGTTGTTGCTTTCATTGCCCGCGGCCGCCACAAACAACAGGCCCGCCCGCTCACTGGCAAGCATCGCGTCATAACGCGCCTGACTGAAGGTATATCCCCCGTACGAATTATTCGTAACCCAGGCGCCCATCCGAACGGCATAATTGATCGCCGCGATAATGGCAGAATCCGGCAGCGGATGATAAATTTCATCCTCCAGCTCAAGAAGAATGCTGGCCTTCAGCGCCATTATCCGAACATTCCAGTTGACCCCGGCAACCCCCTGATTGTTATTGCCGACTGCCCCGATCGTTCCCGATACATGCGTGCCGTGACCGGCTTCATCCAGGGGGTCGGAATCCCCTTCGCCAAAATCATACCCGTAGATATCATCTACATAGCCGTTGCCGTCATCATCGACACCCGGAGTCCCGTTCAACTCCGCCTCATTGACCCACAGATTGGCCGCCAGATCCGGATGCTCATAATTTACACCCGTATCAATCACGCCGACAAGTACCTGCCGGCTTCCCGTCGCAAGGTCCCAGGCCTCCACCGCGTCAATATCCGCATCCGCTGTCCCGCCGGTTTGCCCCGTATTGTGCATCCCCCACAATTGGTTGAAGTACGTATCGTTCGGAACAAGCTGCGGCCACGAGAAATAATCCGGATCCGCATAGCGAACACCCGGATGGGTCTGAAATGAAATTCGAGCATTCGATACAGTCGCCCCCTGCGGCAGACGCACCAGCCCCAGGCCCGGTACAAGCTCATACATCGTCTCAAGGGTTCCGCCCCCGGCCGCCTGAATCACCGCTTGACGCGCAGCCGTCGCCGCCGAACCCGTGCCTTCTTCATGGAAACGGACCAGCAAATAGCCCTCTCGATAAGAGGGCAAATTTTGTGGATGGCTCGGATTCTGAAAAAAGCCCGCAAGACAAACCGCAGACAGAAGACTGACGATAATGGCTCCAATAAATACTTTTCGTGCCATGGCACCCTCCGTATAGGTCCTGTATGTTTCCATTTTGCCTGTTTCCAATCGTAAGTAGTTTATACAAAGCAGTTAAGACGGGCAATATAGACACTGCCCGTTTGCAAACGATACACGTAAGGTATCGGATAACAGAAAAGGCGAGTTTATATTACCTTACCAAATTACCTATTCTCCGTCAAGTTGATTTGAAAATACACAGCATAAACAAACTGGTAAAAATCGATGTTATCAGACGTACTAAAACCCCCAGAATGTATTTCGACTTATTATGTCTTTAATGAGAGCCGATAGACCTATAAAAACACAGAAAACAGTATTTATATATGATCTTTGCACCCATTATAGTAAATTGGATTGACCAAGTGTTACATTTTTTTCTTATTTTTAGTGATTTTTTTAAATTTCGCCTTAAAATCTTTATTTTATGAATTATCAATGTCCTGTATTGAAAGGAAACTTTTCGGATACACCTATGAATGTAAAAGTCAGCAAATCCCAACTTTCCGGCTCGGCCGCGATACCGGCATCAAAATCCCATACAATCCGCGCGGTCGCCATCGCCTCCCTCGCCGAAGGCCGCAGCACAATCCGCCGCCCCCTCAGTTCCAGCGACACCCTCAGTGCCGTCGAGTGTTATCGCGCCCTCGGTGCTCGAATCGACACCTCAAACACCGGCCAATGGATCATAAACGGCATGGCCGGGACCATCCGCAACCAGCAAGCACAAATCGATGTCGGCAACTCAGGCACCACCCTCCGGCTGGCAATCGGATCGGCTGCGCTGGCTGGTCCGGAAGCGAAAATCCATTTTACAGGCGATCAGCAAATCCAAACCCGCTCCGTCGCCGCCCTGCTTCAATCCCTCGCCGATTTAGGGGCCGCAGGAACTTCACTCAAAAACAACGGCTGTGCCCCTCTCGAAATACGCGGCACGCTCACCGGCGGAAAAACCACAATAGAATGCTTTACCAGCCAGTTTCTGTCCTCATTACTGCTGGCCTGCCCACTGGCGCAAAATTCTTCCGAAATTGATGTAACTCTATTAAATGAAGCGGATTACGTCCAGATGACACTCGACTGGCTGGACCGTCAGGGCATCCAGTATGAAAATCGGAATTTCAAGCATTTCTCCATCCCCGGCCGCCAGTGCTACAAAGCGTTTGATCTCCCCATTCCCGCTGATTTCTCCAGTGCCACCTTTTTCCTCTGCGCCGGAGCCATACTCGGCCGAGATATAGAGCTTACGGGTCTTGATTTTGCCGACAGCCAGCCCGACAAGGCCGTCGCGGACTATCTCAAGGCCATGGGAGCGAAAATCCGCATTGATGAAGCCGCGGTCCATATCGCACAATCCGCCCTGAAAGGCATCGACATCGACATGAACCGCACGCCCGATGCCCTGCCCGCCATGGCCGTCACCGCCGCCTTCGCCGAAGGCACAACCCGCCTTCTCAATGTCCCCCAGGCCCGAAAAAAGGAGACCGACCGCATCGCCTGTATGGCCGCCGAACTGAAAAAACTCGGAGCCGATGTGGAGGAGCTCACCGACGGCCTGGTCATTCACGGAGGCAGGCCGCTCTCGGCCGCTCCCCTTCACGGCTGGGCCGATCACCGCATCGTCATGGCCCTTTCACTGGCCGGCATGGCCCTCAACGGCCAAACCACCATCGACACCGCCGAGGCCACCAGCGTCACCTTCCCCACCTTCGTACCCCTTATGCAATCCCTTGGCGCAAAAATAACCATGCTTCCCTGAATAAATACTTGTTTTCTCCCCGATCAGTGGTATGCTTGTTTGGCTTTTATAACCTAAGACAAGGGTAAACCGTATCTGTTAGGAAAATCAAATGTCCGGAACAAAAGATTTTTGTGCGCAATGGCAGCAGTTTGAGCTGCCGTCCCCATGTAGGCATCTGCTCAGCCATTGCCGTTCATTGGTATTCCCGGCCAATCGAGAAGAGATTCTTAAAATGGCAATGGGCGGAAAAAAAACAGGAACCTTCGAGGTCTCTTATGACATCCCCGGAAGAGGAACCGTGGTCGAGGCCACGGTCACCGCATGCAAAAACGGCCTGTCCGTCAATTATACAGAACCCTATATGCGGCGACGTGACCCGGACTGCATGTATATCGCTGACGACCGCGAAACAGACAAATCCCGTTTCCAGGAGCATTTCCCGGATGCCTTCGACTCGATTCGACAGCAGACCTTCGATTGGCTGGTCCGGCAGGAACTCGTTGTCACGCTCTTTACCATTGGCTCCTTCGATGAAAACAGCGGTCAGGGGGCCATGCTGATCGCCCCCAAAAACGCCGGGTTTTTTGTCGGCGGACTGGCGGACTTGCAGGGCATGATCCCGCCGGATAACGTCCCCGAAAATTTCAGGGTCCGCAGTGTTATTTACCTGGCCCCGACCTTCCGGCATACGCACTGTAACGGCAAGCAGGTGGTGGTTCACAATCGCCTCCCGGACCTCCATGAAATCTTTTCCTACAACCTCTATCCCGGCCCCAGCGCAAAAAAAGGAATCTACGGCGTACTCCTGGCCATTGGCGAAGATGAGGACTGGCCCACCCTCCACGGATCCACGGTTCAGGTCGTCACGCCTTATGACAACATTACAACCATCATGCACGAAGGCGCCAGCGGAGGCGGCAAAAGCGAAATGCTCGAGTACGTACACCGCGAAGAAGACGGCCGCCTCCTCCTCGGCACCAACACCCTGACCGGTGAGCAGCGATTCGTCGTACTCAACCAGGCCTGCCAGTTAAATCCCGTCACGGATGATATGGCTATGTGTGTGCCCAACATGGAGAACGCAGACGGCTATCTTCTCGCAAGAGACGCCGAACAGGCCTGGTTTGTTCGCCTGGATCATATCCGAAAATACGGAACTGACCCGCACCTTGAAAGCATCCTCATGCATCCCGGCGAACCGCTGATCTTCATAAACCTTGACGCCGTCCCCGGCTCCACCTGCCTCATCTGGGATCACACTGAAGATGCGCCGGCAAAGCCCTGTCCGAATCCGCGCGTAATCCTTCCCAGGCGGCTGGTCCCCAACGCCGTCCACGAAACCGTGGAAGTCATGATCCGCAGTTTCGGCATCCGGACGCCCCCCTGCACCCGGGAAAAACCCTCCTATGGAATCGCCGGTTATCTGCATATTCTGCCGGCCGCGCTGGCCTGGCTGTGGCGGCTGGTCGCGCCGAGAGGACATGCCAATCCAAGCATCACCGATACCGAGGGAATGACCAGTGAGGGGGTCGGTTCCTACTGGCCCTTCGCTACCGGACGCCTGGTCGATCATGCCAATCTGCTCCTCCGGCAGATCCGTGCCACACCCAAGGTACGATATGCCCTCATGCCCAATCAGCATGTAGGGGCCTGGAAAGTCGGCTTCATGCCCCAGTGGATCAGCCGCGAGTACCTCGGAAGAAGGGGCCTGGCCCGTTTCTATCCCCATCAGATCGCCCCGGCACGCTGTCCCCTTCTCGGCTACGCCTTTAACTCCATGCAGGTCGAAGGCACCCCGATCCCTCTCTTTTTCCTTCATCCGGAGAACCAGCCCGAAATCGGCATCGAGGGATATGACGCCGGCGCCGAAATCCTCCGTGCATTTTTTATCAAAGAACTCCAAAAATTCCGACAGCCCGATCTCGATCCACTCGGAAAGGAAATTATCGCCTGCGGCCTCGACGGCGGCACCGCGCAGGATTACGAAAACCTTTTATACGATGTCTTTTCCTGACCGGCGAAGGAAATGAATGAACGTCTCGTCTAAAAACGGAAGGCATAACACGCATTAAAAAAGCGGAAACATAAGCACAAAAAAAAGGCCTGTACAGGACAGACCTTTTTTATAGTAGGTTCCTCCGCAGATGCCGTGCAGAAACGATTGAAAGCAACCCTGTATTTCAAAGTGGGCGACCGTTGCGGAAGTCCGAACGTCCTGTCAGGCAGGCTTGTTCGATCCTCTCCGGTCTGGCCTCCCCGTTAGGGTGCATCGGTTCTTTCAAATGAACGCTTCCGTCACGCACACCGCAGGGGCCAACCTGCATGTTTAACTATAACAAATACTCGGACAAAAAGCAAGGATTTGATAAATCAAAATCAGCAAATCAAAAATTTTTCTGACTCCCTCTCCAAAAAAACAGCAGTTATATTTCTCCTCTTTTTAACGAACGACTCTTATCCTGATTAAAATCAGCCGGTTAGGAATGATCGGTAAAAAGACTCTCTTTTTTTACAATTTTTTTCGAGTCCAATTCACCCACAACATGATATAATACGGGCATAACACGGCAGGGAACCCTCACTGAATTGCAGGGAAAAATCAATTGTTTTTTTCACCGCGCAGCGCGGCCGAAAAGTACGCTGTTCTTTAGACCGTTCGCAATTCGGCGCCAACCTTCTTTTTCACGTTCGCCAGAATCGCCTGCTCAAACGCATCCACCTGCTCATGCCGCAGGGTACCGTCCTCATCGCGAAACCGCAGGGAAACCGTCACGCTTTTTTTGCCCGCCGGGATGGGCTTACCCCGATACAGTCCGCCGAACTGCACTTGCTCAAGCTCGTCGGGAGCCGACACAACAATCGCTTTTTCAATCTCAACCCACGAAACCGGCTCATCCAGAACCAGCGAAAGATCACGGGTAATCGCCGGAAACCGCGGCAGCGACCGGGCCGTCGGCAGCGCATCGGCCGACAGGTCAATCAGCATCTGAAAATCCAGTTCCGCCGCGCAGACCATCCCCTTGTCCAGATCCATCTGACCGGCAATCTCATTCCGCAAAACACCCGCCAGACCAACCCGCTTTCCCGAAACAAGAATCTCCGCTCCCGCCTGCGCCCATTTCAGCGAGACCGGACACAGTTGCGGCCCCGTCCCAAAGGTCAGACGCTCAATCAGTCCCTCCAGCACCCCGCGAAAGGCCTGAAAGTCCAGTTCCCCCGCCAGGGCCAGCTTCGTCCCCTGCTCCGGCAGCACCTGACCGGCCGACGGCGGCAAAAAAGTGTCCGCCAGTTCATACACCCGGCACGGAACATTCCCCGCGTGAGCATTCGACTGCATTACACGGACCAGCGATCCGATCAAATGCTGACGCAGCAGGTTGGCGCTTTTCCGCGAAACATCCCCCACCGATAAATGATCCTCAACCGAGGTGGTGGAAAACAAACCGGCAATCTTTGGATCCACAAACGTTACATTAACCGTCTCAAAAAAGCCGCATCCGTTAAGATACGAGCGAACCCTGCCGGCCGTCTTTTCCCGCCTGTCCACCGGCGCCACCTCAATTCGAATCTTCGGTTCCACGGGAATCTTCTCATACCCGTAACACCGCGCCGCCTCTTCAATCAAATCCGCCTCCCGAAGCAAATCATGACGCCAGCTCGGCGAACTGCACAAAATCACATCCTCCCCTTTTTTTTGCGGCGACAAACCCAGCGCCTCAAAAATCTTCAGAAACGTCGCTTTCGGAATCTCAATCCCCAGCAAATGCCGCATGCGGGAAAGACGCATCTCCGCCTGAGGCGCTTCCGACCGGCCCGGGTACACATCCACAATCCCCTGGGCAATCCGGCCCCCCGCCGCCTGCACAATCAACTGAGCGCAGCGACGCGAGGCCCAGTCAATTGCCTCAACATCCACCTGCCGCTCAAACCGGAAGGAGGCCTCCGAAGGAAGAGACAGATCGCGAGAGGTCCGCCGAATGCTGACCGGATCAAACGAGGCCTCCTCCAGCAGAATCGTCGTCGTCCTCTCCGTCACCTCCGTCTCCAGCCCCCCCATAACCCCGCCGACCGCGACCGGTTTTTCCGCGTCGGCAATCACCAGCATCGACGCCTGCAACTGACAATCGGTTCCGTCAATACTGACAATCCGCTCACCCGCTGCAGCCCGCCGAACGACTATCCGCCGCCCCCCGATCTTGTCATAATCAAATGCGTGCGGCGGCTGACCGTGCTCCAGCATCGCGTAATTCGTCGCGTCCACCACGTTATTGACGCTGCGCATCCCCACCGCCTCCAAACGCCTTGCCATCCACGCCGGTGACGGACCAACCTGAACCCCCGTGATCACCCGCGCTGTATAGCGACCGCAAAGCGACGGCTCATCAATCTGCACCCCAACCAAGTCACTCGCGGCCGTCTCCGATTCGGCGATCTCCACAACCGGCATCTTCAATACCCGTCCATAGGCCGCCGCCAGTTCCCGCGCAATCCCGATATGACTCAGACAATCCCCCCGGTTGCTCGTAATCTCCACATCCAGCACAGTATCCGAATCCGTATTTTCGATCCCCTCTATCGGAAATCCCAGGTCGCTGAGAGTCCCCGCGATCACCTCTGCCGTCTCGTTCAGTTCCACATACTCCCGAAGCCATTCCAAAGAAATTTTCATCGCCTGCGCTTTCTCTCAAAGGAACATCCAGTCGCCGATTTCCGGCCCATTCGCAAAAAACATACCATACACCCCCGCTGCGAAACTGTCAATATCAGCTTGAAATCAAACAAATCACACTTTCCTGTGAGTTCTTAATTCCATTTAATATAGGACGTTACGTAAATTCCGACTCCTTTCATGCAAAATCGACCGATAAAAAAACTTGATTCCTTCAACAAACTCCTATAAAATTGAACCTGATTTCTGGAGGCGTGAGGAAAACTGGAGCAAAAAGGTACCCATTCAGTTTTCTCACCGAGTAATTTAAAACCGACGCATCCGCAGTCCGTGTCTTTGAACGTGGGACACAGGGCAATGCGCCAGGGCCAAAAATGAACAATGCCAACGAACACAAATGCGCACAGGGAGGTGCGTTTCAGCGAAAAATTTGCGCCCGTTTTGCGCAACAGTGGCTCAAAAAGTCCGCAACACGCGTTCGGGGGGAACGACGATGACAACCATGATCGGACGATCAGAAGCGTTTCAGGCAATTCTCGAAACAATTCAGTCTGTCGCCGCGCGGCGATGCTGCATCACCATCACCGGAGAAACCGGGACCGGCAAAGAAATGGTCGCTCGAAAAATACACGAATGGTCCAACCGTGCCGACCAGGTCTTCGTACCCGTAGACTGCACCACCCTGACCGGACAGCTTTTCGAAAGCCAGTTATTCGGCCATGTCAGGGGCAGCTTTACCGGAGCCATCGAAAACACCCTCGGCTTTTTCCGAGCCGCAAACGGCGGCACAATCTTCCTCGATGAAATCAGCGAAATCCCTCTCGAGCTGCAGGCCAAGCTCCTGCGCGTACTCCAGGAAAATTCCGTTACCCCGCTCGGATCAACCCAAACCTTCTCCATCAACGTAAGGGTCCTGTGCGCCACCAACCGCGATTTACGCAAAA
>JAHDQI010000335.1 GCA_018433925.1 Phycisphaerae bacterium
GTATCGCTTGATCAGGTTCGCCGTGTCATTGAGGCCGAGCCGGTGACCGCCAAGCCGAAGCTGCGGCCGATTGTTTTTGACGGTCCCCGGCCGGAACTGCCGGAGAGCGAGCGGGCACCCGCGGCGGCTGACCTGCCGCGAACGGAGTCGCCGGCGGGGGTTTTGTCCGATGAGCTGATTCGTTCTTCGGTGAATTTTTTCGGCAGCCGGAGCCGGGCTGAGCGGATTTGTTTTGTGGTGGATTGTTCGGCCAGCATGTTCGGACGGATGGGGCTGGTTCGCAGGCAGTTGCGTGAAGCCGTTGAAAAACTCAGTCCGGATCAGTTTTTTTCGGTTCTTTTTTATCTGGACGGACAGAATCTTGTTGAAAGCGGATCGGGTTATTTGCAGCGGGCCTCAGCGGTATCCAAGCAGAAGGCCCTGGAACTGATCGAATCGGTTCTTCCGAAGGGACAGACGGAGCCGCTGGGGGCTTTGCGAAAAGCCATGGGGTTTCGCACGCCGGCCGGTCAGTCGCCGGATGTGATTTATTTTTTGACGGACGGTTTTGAGCTGGATGAGTCCGGGGCCGTTTTGTTTGCCGGTCAGGTTGAAAAAATGAGAAAAGAGCTTGCCCCCCGGACGGCGATCCATACGATAGGATTCTGGATGGAGCCGGAAGATCGATTGATTCTGGAGATGCTGGCTTCGGAAAGCGGCGGTCGTTTTATTTCGGTTGAGAGCGGACAGGACGGGATCGAGTGAGTCCCGAACACAGAGACGGAAAGTGAACTTGATGGCGATTACGGCGGCATTTATTGAATCCGAGTCATTATTCGGCCAGTTTTTTACGTCCGGCGGCCCGATTGTGTGGTTTGTGCTGCTGCCGATGTCAATGTATATGCTGTATCTGATTGTTGATCTTGGATTTCGTCTTCGCCGCGGCCGTGCGCTTCCTTCGGGTCGTGCTACGGAGATCGCGACCCTGGCCGGTCGTTTCGGGCTGTTGGGGCTTTCCGGGCGTCTGTCGGAGGCAGAGGATTTAATCGGGCGGTCGGTCTCGTGGGCGATCGGGAAGACGCGAAAGAAGGCGTTTGATCCGGATCTTTTCAGGCAGTTCGCGGCGGACTGTCTGCGGGAGCAGGGGCTTGTCCTGATGCGGCGTGCCGAAGGGTGCCATCTGATTGGGACCGTAGCGCCGATGGTGGGTCTTTTCGGGACGGTTTTCGGTATGATTAAGGCCTTTACCGTACTGGGATCAGCCGGCGGACAGCCCCAGCCGGACCAACTGGCGGCCGCTATTTCGGTGGCGCTGGTGACCACGTTTTGGGGGCTTCTGGTGGCGATCCCGGCCTTGTTTATGCATGGCTTTTTCCGGACCCGGATTGAGTCGCTGGTCAGTGAGGCGGCGCTGGAAACGGAGGCCCTGCTGGAGCGTCTTCTGGAAATCGGGCGTCTGGGTCCGGTTTATTCGCCGGTTCATGAGGAGCCGCAGAAGGAGCCGGAGGAATCGCCGGCCGGTCCCGGCAGGCGTATCGAAGAGGGCCGGGAGGAGGTTTCGGAGCCGGCCGAACGGGTGGAATCCGGGGCGAACGAATGAGACGGGGGCCGGTTCAGGATCGATTTGTTCCGGTTGAGCCGTTTGATATGACGCCGATCATCGATGTGGTTTTTTTGCTGATCATTTTTTTTATGCTGGTTTGCCAGTTTATCGCGGCGGAAAATTTCGAGGTGGCGGTACCGGAAGAGATCGGATCGGCCCGACCGGTTGCGGGGGACGAGGAATTTGTGACGACCGTGACGGTCATGAAGGATGCTTCGGGGCGGGTTCAGTTCGCGGTGGGCAGCGAGGTGCTTGGGGCCTGTGATCTTGAAGAGCTTCCCGGTTTGTTGTCTTTGGCGATTGATGCGCCATTTCGTTTGCAGGATTCAAAGCGGCGGGTTGTTCGGCTTCGGTGCGATAAGTCGCTTCCTTTTGGGACGGCCAAATATGCGCTTTCGGGTATTGTCCAAAGCAGCGCTACGGATATTCAATGGGCCGTTATTGGGGGGCCGCAGGGCGAGGGCATTCTTTCACAGGACTTTTGATGTTGGGTAATTGGGCAGAGGGCCGGTGAGGACGATTCAGGACACTGTTTGTGGGGTTTTTGGGGGTTCCTGCAGTTTGTACTGCTTGACTTTGGCGTAGAGTGTGGCTCTTGTGATTCCGAGCAGGGAGGCGGCCCTTGTTTTTTGCCAGCCGGCTTCTTCGAGGGCCTTCTTGACCAGTTCTTTTTCGGCTTTTTCGAGTGAGAAATCCTTTGTCTGGAAGGCGTTTTTTTCGTGGGCGGGGGCGTCCTGTTCAAATAAGCAGGCGGGATTGAGCAAGAGGTTGGTGGTTCCGATTCTCTCCGTGGCCTCAAGGAGGATGGCTCTTTCGATGACATTTCGCAGTTCACGGACATTGCCGGGCCAGTGATGGCGGTTGAGCATTTCTGCGGCCAGAGAGGTCAGGCCCTTGATTTTCCCCTTTTTTTCAGGGCAGATACTTGAGTTTTTGATAAAATATTCGGCCAGCAGGAGGATGTCTTCTTTGCGGGATTCGGCCCGGAGGGGCGCCAGGGGGATGGGGCAGACGCAGAGCCGATAGTAGAGGTCCCGTCTGAATCGGCCGTCTTCGACCTCGCTGAGGAGGTTTCGATTGCTGGAGGCAATGATGGTGGCCCGGCACTGGATTTCCTCGGTTCCGCCGACTTTTCGGAAGGTGTGTTCCTGGAGGACCCGGAGGAGTTTGGCCTGGAGGTCGAGGGGCATTTCGCTGATTTCATCGAGGAATACGGTCCCGCTTCCGGCCAGTTCGAGGAGTCCCGTTTTATCGCGGTCGGCACTGGTAAAGGCGCCTTTGGCATGGCCGAACAGTTCGCTTTCGAGCAGGTTGGCGGTGAGTGCGGCACAGTTAATGGCGACGAATTTGTGATCGCTTCCGTGCCGGAGGATGTGTACGGCACGGGCGGCCAGTTCCTTTCCGGTACCGGTTTCGCCGATGATCAGGATGGGATTGCAGGCGCTTTGAGCGACCATGCGGATCATGCGGAGACTTTGGGAAATGGCCCGGCTTTTTCCGACGATGGATACGGAGGAGGGGCAGTCTTCGATGAAGAATCGGTCGGCGTTTGCCTGCTGCTGCCGGAGGCAGAGCCGATCCACCGCCCGTCCGAATGCGCTGTGGTCTTCGGGGTTTTCAATACAGTCTGTCCATTCGTGTTCCTGCCGCATCTCGGAGAGCGCTTCCTGCTCGATTCTGCCGATTATCAGTACTGGCAGTTGGATGGCTCTGTGCCGGAGTCCTGTCAGGGCGCTGTCTATCTGGTGTTTGGGAATATCGGTATCGAAGACGATCAGGTTTGGATCTACCGCATCGATGAGCTCCCAGACATCGCCGACTTCATCGGCGGCGTAGAGTTTCTTTGTAAAAGGTCTGGCCAACTGCTGTGTTTTTGGTTGTCTTCCGACTACCAGAATCTTTTCCAAAGCCATATGCACTTACTCACGGAACAAACATTGGTTGTTAATTAGGTCAGCGTACAGCTTCCATCGGCAGGTGAAAAAGGGAAACTTTAATAATTTATAGGACGGTCCAATAATAAAGTTTTTGGCGGTTCGGTGTTTGGTTTGGGCGGTCTGGGCGGCCGGGGATGTTATCGGACTTGTTGGTTTGCCGCGGCATTGCGGCCGGGCGGATCGAAACAGGAATAATTTTCCGAAGGTGCGAAATTTTTATCCATTTGTTATGGCGGCCGGAGGGACTTCGGGCGGGGAGGCGATTTGCTGAAAAGATTATAACCATTTTTGAATTAACGTGTTAAGGTCTTTTTTCGCAGGGTCTATTTTTAAAATGGCATGGGAATTGCAGGAAGTGTCTAACCGGATCCGTGCCGAAAATCCGTATTTATACTGAAATAAAGGAACGAATTGAGATGGAAATAACTTCCTCCTCGCAGCAGAAGCTGGACTTTATGACGCTTCTTGTGGCCGAGCTTCAGAATCAGAATCCGCTGGAGCCGATGGATAACCAGCAGATGGCCGCACAGCTTGCCCAGTTTACCCAGTTGGAACTGTCTGAGAAGATGAATGCCAACCTGGAGACGATTAATCAGACGATTGAAGGCATGAACGCGGGTTTTCAAGGATCGATGCTGATGGCCCA
>JAHDQI010000406.1 GCA_018433925.1 Phycisphaerae bacterium
ATCTGTACGAGGGGCGGTATAAAAGTTGTCCCGTCCAGGACAGCGTCCCTGAACCCCCGCGGACGACCCAAAAAAGAAAAATGAGAAACGAGACAAATTATCAAGTGTCTGACCCTTTGCTATGAGGCCATCTGTCAATGGCTGAATTAAGAATAATAACCGGAGATTTACTCGACCAAAAAGTCGATGTGATTATTAATCCATGGAATCGTAATGTGATTCCATGGTGGATATTGTTGCCTCAAGGTGTCTCTGGGGCGATTAAGAAGCGTGCAGGCATTGCGCCATTTAAAGAGATTGCAAAGAAAGGCCGCATTCCTTTAGGCGAAGCAGTGCTTACCGGAGCCGGACGACTTCCATTTAAAGGGATTATTCATGTTGCTGGGATTAATATGTTCTGGCGAGCAACGGAAAAATCTATACGAAAGTCTGTCATTAATGCAATGAAAATCGTCGAAGAACAAAAATTTAGTTCCGTTGCCTTTCCGGTCATAGGATCCGGGTCGGGTTCTTTTCCCCAAGACAAAGCACTTAAAATACTGTTAGATCAATTAAATCAAATTAGTTTTGACGCAAAAATACTTATTGTTAAGTACACTAAAAATTAAGATGGATCGGTAAAATTATTTTGGGCGAATGGGTAATCTCGCATATAAAAAGAAAAAAATCACCAGAGATCATATCTCGATACGTTATCAATTTTCTTTCTCCCCGCATGGGGAATGGGTAACCGAGTCTGGGAAAAAGATGAGGATATAGCCGACCCGTAAAATCCCATGATGCTACAGAGCGAAAATTGGGGGGGGAAAGTTCTTGGTACAACGAGTCTGATACCCGATAATTGTTTCGGTTTTGCAGAAGCATTCAAAGGAGACATAGAGGCAATGATAAGGAGTCTGTTCTCATGTCTTTCAATGCGGATCGTGACCGAAGGATCTTTGCCCGGTATCGAGAGCACATCAATCCGGTGTACGCCGATTTTTTAAGAACCTATGATCTGGACCGTACGATTGACCATGCCGAGGGAAGCACTCTCATCGACAGCCGGGGAAAGAAGTATCTTGATTTTGTTGCCGGTTACGGTGTCTTCAACCTGGGTCATAATCCGAAATCCGTCGTTCGGGCGTTACAAAGCGTTTTTGATACGATGCCTCTCTGGAATCGCCCCTTTTTGTCAGAACCCCTGGTCGATTTTGCCTGTGAACTGTGTTCCCTGGCGCCGGAGCCGCTGAGTCAGGTCTTGGTCTGTTCCTCCGGAGCAGAAGCCGTAGACAGTGCGATCAAACTGGCCCGGCTTGTCACACGAAGGAAAGAGATTGTTTCCATGGAATCCTCTTTTCACGGGTTTACGCTTGGAGCTCTTTCTGTGTCGGGGATTGAACGAGAGAAAATGTTTTTCAGGCCGCTGCTTCCGGAAGTTCGTCATGCGGCGTTTGGAGATCTTGCCGCGTTGTCCTGCCTCATTTCCGAGACTACCGCCGCCGTGATTGTTGAGCCGATTCAGGCCGAAGCGGGGGCTGTTCAGCCGCCGCCGGGTACCCTTCGCGGAATTCGAACCTTATGCGATCAAACCGGCGCTCTGATGATCGTTGATGAAATCCGAACCGGGATAGGACGAACGGGGTCTTTCTGTGCCCTTGAACAGGAAGCGATCTGCCCGGATGTTCTTTTGCTGGGTAAATCCCTGGCAGCCGGGATTGTTCCGATCGGGGCCCTGCTTACAAGAAAAGAATTCGGGACGAAAATGGGGTTGAGTTTTGCCATGACGGCGTCCTCTTTTTCGGGCAATCGGCTGTCTTGTATCGCCGGGCTGGAAAGTCTCAAACTTTGGAAGAGGGGCCTATCCAAAGCCGTTTCCGAAATGATTCCCTGTATGTCGAAACAAACGGAACAGTTATTTGACAATCACAAAGAATCAATCAGTCATATTACCGGCGGCGGCATGCTTGCAGGGCTTCACTTTTTCAATGTTCAAGCCGTTCCCAAGATAATTCATGCGTGTATCCAGCACGGTCTGTTAGTCAGCGCCGCGTTCTGTAACAAAAAATGCATTTTGCTGGAGCCCCCCCTTGTCCTTACCCCTTCTGAATTGGAATCCGGTTTTGAGATTCTTGACCAAGCAATCAAGAAGACCGGTTGTAGACAATAAATGACTTTGGCCAATCCCCACCTGGACGGAGAAACGACAGAGACCCCAGGCCTTATGCCCGGGCCGGGGTTTGTATCCTGATCAAACAAAGAGGGTTTGGACCATTGGGGCTCCTTCGATGCGCGGCCCCTGAAGGAGGTGCTGGATGGGGACAGGAATTGCCGGTTGCGGAGGTTTAGAAAATGTCCTGATACGGGCGGCCGGGGGATTTGTAAGTGTTTGTTATATCAGCACTAAGGGGGTTGTTAAGTCGTCTTCTGAATCGGCCGATATGCTTTTTATTGAGGGAGATTGTTTATTCATTGCTTGATCGCCGATGTTACGCTGTTTCGAAAGAGACGTCATGAA
>JAHDQI010000091.1 GCA_018433925.1 Phycisphaerae bacterium
AGATTCAATTGAGCCCTCATCCCTGTAGACAAGTCCTTAACCTTTCGATTCATAGGCAGTTTAAACAAGTCCGTAAGCTCCTCAAAGAACCGCTGATTCCAACGAAGTGATAAATCCCTGCACAGCCCGGTCAATCGTTTGACCGTATAGGCCTGAATGAGATGATGTCCTTCCGCCACATACCCAATACGCCCTTTTGTTTTCCGCGAAAGTATTTCGGAGTCCTGTTCAAATAAAAAAGTCCTTCCACGCGTGGGGTTTTCCTGGCCAAGCAGTATCCTAATGAGGGTTGTTTTTCCGGCTCCATTGCGTCCCAGCAGCCCATAAATACATCCCCTCGGCACCTGCAAATCAATTCCCTTGAGTACCGCACGGCCGTCAAAATACTTGACCAGCCCCTCGGTCTGAATTACACATGTCTCCATTATTTTCTCCTTTATATGTCCATATCATACAATTTGGCTGTGCTCTCAAACCACTGACGAAAATTATCAGGGTCCACCTGAAGCGTCACTGCCTCCACGGCCGCCCGATCCAGCAGTTCACAAACAATTTTTTTCTTAGCCGGACTACTAAACCGTGATCCTTCTTCTGATACAAAAGCCCCAGCCCCCGGCCGTGTGCTCAGAATCCCTTCCTGCTCAAGATATTTATAGGCCTTGGCAATGGTATTTGGATTGATCACAAGATGCTGAGCTAACTGACGGACTGTAGGCAACTTATCCCCCGCAAACAACCGTTTCAGGGCAATTTCTCGCTTTATATAATCGATTATCTGCTGGTAAACTGGGCGATCCGAGTGGGGATCAATAATAATCTGCACAATTAGGTTCCTTTCCAGTTGTACTATTTCTACTAATACAAGTATAACGCAGAAAAAAAATCCGTCAAGCAGTTAAATTCATTTTTTAAAAATTTTTATCGCTTCTGATCGCTTCTGCAAGATAGACAATTCACCTCTTAAATTAAGGCAATTGGCCATTTGATTGAAAAGGTATTAGGGTATGTCCTCAATTAGTATAAACGAATGGGCAATATAAAAGTCAAAAAACCGTGGCTCCCTTCTGTCTGCTCATTCATTTCCTGCCCCTCCTTATCCTTCCGATTATCTGATTGAACCGAAAGATGCAAAGACCTGAACGGAATGCGGCTGTCTGGCCGATTCGTAAAAGAAATGTTCATCCGTCCGCTGACGCAAGGAAAACCCAGCGTTACTTTCATTCATTTGCAGCCGAAACGTTTTCGAAAACTTCCCGTTTGGCTTTACAAGCCGCAACCGCTGATCGCGATTCCCACTCCGCTTTTGCTGCGCCTGTCCGCCCAGCCATACCCGGACTTGAGCACCCCTTTTCTGATTTCTATATATTTCTTTCGAACAGAATGAAGTCGATCAGTATTCCAACATCATTCCGCCTTCCCCCCCCATATAGGGGCCGCCCCGTGGAGGCATAGCGCGTCCTGGAATTCCCGGCATCCCGGGGGTTTGCATCATTCCCGGCTGGCTGCTTCGGCCTACGAGCACCTCACCCTCGGACTCTCGCTCCGCCTCCTGAACCTCTCGGTACGCCTTTTTTAAGTCTTCAGGCCAGTTTTGCTGTTTGATGGGAAGTTTATAAATCTCATTTCCGTCGATTGTATACAGCATAGAGCTATATTCTTTTCTCCGCAATGCAGACACACTGCCAAACCACTCGACTTGGTCCATGATATCCAGATAGGAATACTTCGTCGTATAATCAATCGTTTCCGAAGCAGTTTGTACGGCAGCTCCGGCCATGGCCATGCCGCCCCCCCTCATACCCATACCCATTTCCCCCATCATCGGATCTGCCATGCCTGCTGTCGGTAATGTTGTTTCCTGGGTTTGTTCAACCACGGAACCAATAACCTGGCCGGGAAGCACCTGAAAATCCTGGCTCCTCCACCTGCCCATGTAAAATTTACTCACCTTAACATCCACTGCGCCAGGGAGATCTTTTGCCAGGTCCCTGGGGAAAATATGCAGCATCCGGGGAACAGAAACAGCCACCGCCTCACCCCGGTCCGTTTGCAGCATTGCAAAAGGACTCCATAAAACCACTTGATCTTTATATTCCTGCTGATCGGCGCGGAACCAGTCTTTTCCGGCAATTGGATTGAAAAAGCCGGCCCGTATGCGATATTGATAAGTTTCTCCCGGCTGAAGGGAATCATCATGAGCCCAGATTAAAAGCGGCTCATTTCGGTTCCACCAGTCCATACCGCTAATCAAATCTTTTTGATAATCTTGATAGACATCCTCAACCGTTCGCTGCCGGGCCGTGGGACGCAGGGGACTAATACCGGGATCTCCCATATCCGGTGTTCTTCGATCCCGTCCCCTCGGGGTTTCCTGTTGACGAGTAGGCCGTGTCGGCCGCCCGCCCCGGGTTCTGTCTCCACCAACTCCGAGTGTCTCCGTGTCTCTTGCCCCCGCCGCACTTTCCCGCAACAGTCGTCTTTCTTCATCTCGCTGCTGCTGGATAAGATCCTGAGCTTCTTTTAAATAGGGAGGCGACATCCAATATTGATAGCGAGAAGTTGCAAAATCATAGGAAGGGGGCTGCAGAACAGCCATTTGTTTGAGATAATCATTGTATTGAGCCATCTGCACATGAATTCCCCCGCCGGGCATCTCTTCAGAACGAAGGGGCAGCCGATTAAATTGCCGCCGATAGGCCTGTGTCTGAGAAAAAGAAACCGGCGTCCACTCGCTCCAGGTACCGTCATCGAGCAGAGTCCGTCTTTGCAGTTCTACCTTTGCCGCTACCGGTGAAGCCAGCGCGGCATCCTTGTGTCTGACGCCAAGCCCCATAAAACAGGACTGAAACTGCTGAACCAGCCGCTTGACATCCAGCCGAGCCGATACGGTTATAAAATCAAGGTCCCCAATTTTTGTTTCTACCGCAGAATAAGGTGTTTCAGGACTGACTTCCCCGGTCGGCAGATAAGCCGCCCCCCGAATATGAGCCATCTGAACATCCTGCAGAGAAGGGATTTCCGGTACCGCATATTCACGATCCAGTTCCATCGGCTGGCTTCCCAATCCGGGCGTCAAGGGATAGATACCCGGATTGATATCCGGTATGGAGCAGGCCAGAATTTGCTGATAGGATGAAATGTAATCGGGAAAAGTTTCCGTCAACGCAGACGGCCCGCTGTCCAGTTTCTCGCGAAGACGACTGCCTTTTTGATTCAGCCGGGCCTGTACAGAGCCGGGAGACTCTTTTCTTCCATCAATGGTCGGACCATAGGGATTTCGAAAAATATATACCCAAAGCAATCCGAGACAGATCAGGCCAATCAATCCGAGTATGATTTTATCAAAATGCTGCTCTAAAAAATTTCCTTTTTTCTTGCTCATTGAGTCATTCCTGTATTCCGTATTTTTTTATCAGGAGGAAAATCGTTAGTATTCCTCATATAACAATCCCCTGCCCGTCGGCATCATTCCCGGCCCCATCCCCGGTGCGGACTGAACCTGGTCCGACTGTCCGAGGATGACTTTTATGGGTTCCGGTTTAATTTCATCATACGCTTTTCGATAAAATAAGTACTCACAAACCAGGTCTATCCGCATAACAGCTACCGTTCCATATCGATAATACGCATGGGCCTGGCTCTGTTTGTCTACTGAAGAATAGGTGCACTGTAAAATTGTGATCTGATTATGCTGCGCTTCCTGGATTTTGCCCGATTCGGAAAACCCCTCACGGAAGGTATGCGGCTTGGTGCTGCACAGCTCTTTTAAAAATGCCTGTACAAAACGGCTGTCTACGATAACCGATACCGCAAAATGGACCACATCCAGTTCTTCGCTGCCTACCCGCCCCGTCCAGGGTTTCGAAACCAGCGGACTTGCCCCGCCGGGCAGGATATAGACCGGCTGGTCCCCGGCCGCTGTCTGCCGTCCCATTCCTCCGATCCCCCCCAGGGGGTTCATCATCTGAGGGGAGGCGGTCGGGATGTCCAGAATCGGCTGCTGAAAACCAATGCCAAGCAGACGCTTGACACCTGAATCAGCAACTCGCTCAGAACCGGCGTTCATAACCTCGATGGTCGTCGCGACATCTTCATAAATCCAGTAAGCCACCTGGGAAAACCAACAGTCTTTAGCGGCCTGCTCAGAACCGGTAAATTGATAAGACTCCCAGAAATCATACCAGCCAAGAATGCGAGGATTGGCATACATTGCAATTCGTTCGGCCCTGGCCATGCACAAGGCATCAATCATTGGATTGTCCTCGGCCAGCCCTGCACCGATACCTCTGATGGGGGCCGCCCCCTCTCCCCATCCCGGCTGAAGCGTACCGGCCGTTCGACCGATCTGGGCGCGAATTTCGGATTCCGACGGCGCATCCAGTGCTTTCAATCGATCCGTAATCAGTTGCTCAACGGCCGCCCGATACCGCTTGCCGAAATCAAAATAAACCTGAGACGAAGTGTCTTCCGGTTTCGGAAAAATCCCGTATTTGATCAAATCCCGCCGGGTCGTCTGCAGAGCCATCACCTGGAGGGTTTCCACTTCCTGCTGAAAACGCTCAAGCGATTGTTTCTTCACCTCCGCCTCCTGCAGAGAAGGAGTGGACCGAACCAGAGAATCCAGTTCTCTGGACAGGGCTTCTGCGACCTGTTTTTGCGTGTTGACGGTCCGTCCTACCAGCATGGTGGGGATAAACAGAAATATCCCCGTAATCAGAAGACAGGCCGGTAAAATCAAAGCGGAGTATTTTTTCAGAAACGCTTTAATAAAATTCATTTCTTCTGTCCTTTGTCGGCATCCATCATCAAGTTCATCTATTCCCTTTTTTTATTCAGTCTTTAATACATGCCTCCGGGCATATACATGCCGGGTCCCATAGAAGAACCGACCCCGGCATCCTGCGGCGCATCTTTCCATAAAAACTTCGCCTGAATCCGAAACCAGTAATCCCGTTCAATGTACCTGGGATCTCCAAAATTTGTCAGTTTTACCCTGCCCAAATCTCTTTCGTTATACTCCGGATTGGATCGAATATCTTCTTCAGACACAAGATCATAGGTCCTGCTGATTTCCTCATTGGTCATCGGATCAAACAATACCCACTCTTGACTGACCCGGCTCGGGACAGCCCCCACTCGTCCAGCGCCGCCAGCCATCCCCATCATCCCTCTGGCAGCAACGCCCGGTTGTCCGCCTGTGGGCTGTTCAGACGGAACTCGCTCCACCTCTTTGAGAATACCAATCCCAACCGGCATCTGGTTGTCGTCCGGAGCCACCCATCCCGATTCTTCCCTAAAATTCCGAATGTCTCCTTTTCCAAACAACTCGAATGGGATCTCCGGAAACAACGTTCCAAGATTTTCAAATCGGGTCACCACACCCCAGCGGTTCTGGTCGCTGGCAACCCCCGAGGGGTCCAGCAGATGCTCGATATGTTTATAGGGACTGTATCCTTCAATGACAACAACAAAGCCCGATTGGGGCCCTGCCTGTGCCCCCATACCCGGAGCCATTCCCTCCATGCCCATCCCCATCCCCATTCCCATTCCCTCCGCTCCCATCATATCCGGCGACATGCCTCCTGCTCCCGTACGACCGAACCCCCCTCTTGCCGGAAGTCCGCCTTCAGAAAACCCTCCTATCCCGACTGCCGATCTCTGATTGATCGCAGGAAATGAGGCCGAGGCAAGTTCTCCGGCATACCGGACTTCAAGGCGGGTTACAAACATGATCTTGCGGTCAGAACGAGGAACGGAAAGAATGGCTTCTGTATCACCGTTTTTGTAGGCCTCAAATAATGCGGCCTGATCCGGTGTATTGGCGGCACTCGGAAAACACCGAAGCAGAATCTCATTCAGGCGGGCAATGACCTCCCGATGCTTAAAGCGTTCCATTTCCTTCTGGACCTGCTGCTCCAGGGTTGGAATTTGGCTTTCCAACTGAGAAATTTCAGAATTAATGCGTTTGGCTTCTGCAACAACAGATTGCACCGAGCGTCGATCACTTTCATGGCCCTTGTATTGCTGAAGAGAACGAATCGTCCAGATCAGACACAGCAAACTGACCGCCACA
>JAHDQI010000156.1 GCA_018433925.1 Phycisphaerae bacterium
AAGTATGCATGGCCAGGTTTCTGCTGCCGCTGATGAGAGAAATGGGGATCGAAGAGACAACCGCCGTCCGATTTGGTCCGGCCTTCTTTTTCCTGTTGCTGACGATCGGACGCCTGCTCGGCGGATTGATACTGACGAGGATAACCCCCCGGATTTTTTTCCGGATCTCGGCGGCCCTCGGACTTCTCGGCGGCCTGATCCTCGCGTTGGGCGGTTCCTCGCTGGCGATTTTCGGGGTACTGGCGGCCGGGTTGGGATTTGCCAACATCTGGCCGATGATCTTTTCCATTACGGTAGAAGAAGATCCAAAGCGGAGCAGCGAGCTGAGCGGCCTGATGTGTATGGCCATTTCCGGAGGAGCGATTGTTCCGCTTGGCATGGGCGAACTGGTGGATGCCGGCCTGGAGGCAAAGGCCTTTTTGGTACCGGCCGCCTGTTTTGCCTATCTGCTGACATTGTCGTTACGGAACAGCCGCAAGGCCTCCCCCAACGAATCGAAAACAACCGTTTCTCAGTGAAAAGGAAATGCGATGGCAAACAGCGATTCAGATGAGCGGGTCGTACTGACCCTCGATGCGGGCGGAACAAATTTTGTGTTTTCAGCGATTCGCAACCTGGACGAGGTGGTCGAGCCGGTTCGATTGCCGGCGTATGCGGATCACTTGGAAAAAAGCTTAGGTTCAATGGTCGAGGGATTCAGCCGTGTTGCCGAACAACTGGACCGCAAGCCCGCGGCGATCAGTTTTTCTTTCCCGGGGCCGGCCGATTACCCCAACGGGATCATCGACAACATGGTCAACCTGCCCGCCTATCGAGACGGCGTGGCCCTCGGGGCGTTTCTGGAGGAGAAATTTCAGATTCCCGTGTTTATCAATAACGACGGCGACCTGTTTGCCTATGGGGAAGCCATCGCCGGCTTTCTGCCCAAAGTCAATCGCCTCTTGGCCGAGGCCGGTTCCCCCAAGCAATTCAGCAAACTCTTCGGCATTACGCTGGGTACCGGATTCGGAGGAGGGCTTGTGGCCGATGGCCGGTTATATATCGGCGACAATTCCGCGGCCGGGGAAATCTGGATTACCCGGAACAAGCGATATCCGAAATGCTTTGCCGAAGAAGGCGTCAGCATTCGGGCGGTCCGGGGATCCTACGCAAGGATCACTGAGATCAGCATAGCGGAAGCACCAAGCCCGAAAGATATTTATGAGATCGGAATCGGGCAGCAGAAAGGCAATCAGCAGGCCGCACGGCAGGCCTTCGCCGAAATGGGCGAGGTAATCGGAGACGCCCTGGCCAACGCGATTACGCTGCTGGACGGCCTGATCGTCATCGGCGGCGGGCTGGCAGCCGCCTATCCGCTGTTTATCCGCTCCGTGCTCGACGAAATGAACGGAACCATCGAAAGTTACGACGGGAAAAAACTTCCCCGGATTGTCCAGAAATGTTTCGATCTCGAAGATCCCGAGGACCAAAACCGCTTTATCCGCGGCCGGGTCAGGGAAATACAGGTTCCGGGCACGCACAAAAAAATCAGGTATGATGACATGAAACGGATCGGGATCGGCCGGGCGGTCATGGACACCAGCCGGGCGATATCTGTGGGTGCCTGTGCCTATGCACTCAACCGGTTAGACAGCCCCCGCTGACCGGCCCCCGCATCCATAACCACTGGGCAGGCGGAGATGGGGATATGGTTACAAGACGTGAGTTTTTGAAAACGGCCTCCGCCGCGGCGATGGGGTCCAACCTGGCTCCGGCGGCCCTGTTTGCTCAAGCGAATGATCCCTTGGTTTCCAAACGGCCGCCGGCCGGCAAGCGGACCTTCCGCAGCGAGGCGGTCGAGGAGACCCTCCGGGAGGTCAAGGCATTCATCCGCGATCCGGAACTGGCCTGGATGTTCGAGAACTGTTATCCCAATACGCTGGATACCACGACGGACTATGAATGCATCGACGGCAAACCGGATACGTTTATCATTACCGGAGACATTGATGCCATGTGGCTTCGGGATTCCACCTGCCAGGTCTGGCCCTACATGCCCCTGATCGGCCGGGATGAAAAACTCCAAATGATGATCCGCGGCCTGATCCGAAGGCAGACCCAATGTGTCCTGCTCGATCCCTATGCCAATGCCTTCTTCAAGGATGTATATCGGGTCTCGGAATGGAAGGAGGACCGCCCCAAACTCCGGCCCGGAGTCCATGAACGAAAGTGGGAGATTGATTCGCTGTGTTATGTAGTGCGGCTGGCTCATGAATATTACCGCATTACCGGCGATGCTTCCGATTTCGATCCGGACTGGGACCGCGCGATGCGGTTGATCGTAACCACCCTGAAAACCGAGCAGCGAAAAGACGGCCCCGGCCCATACCGGTTTGTCCGCACCACCTCCAGAATGACCGACGCCCCCGTCTACGAGGGAACCGGCCGCCCCGTCCGGCCGGTAGGGATGATCTGCTCAATGTTCCGGCCCTCGGATGACGCCACCGTGCTGCCCTTCCTGATCCCCTCCAATCTCTTTGCCGTCCAGTCCCTGCGGCAGTTGTCGGAGATATTTAAAAACGTGCGGAAAGACCCGGTATTTGCCAGTGAATGCGACCAGTTGGCCGAGGAGGTACAGGCCGCCGTTCTTCAATGGGGCACCGCCGAACATCTCCAATTCGGCCGGATCTATGCCTACGAAGCCGATGGATTCGGAAACCGCCTGTTTATGGATGACGCCAATGTGCCCAGCTTGATGTCCCTCAGCTACCTGGGCATCGAGGATCCGGAGGCCGGCCTTTACAACCGCACAAGAAAATTTCTGCTCAGTGAGTACAACCCGTGGCGGATCCGGGGAAAAGCGGCCGAGGGCTCCGGCAGCCCCCATACCGGCAAAGACTCCATCTGGCCCATGGGAATCATTCTAAGAGCCCTGACCAGCCGCGACAAGCCGGAG
>JAHDQI010000353.1 GCA_018433925.1 Phycisphaerae bacterium
AAACCCCGGACATTGAATCATAGGAGGATCGGCTCATGTCAACGATTTTACTGGGACTGATACTCGGTATTTTATTCGGCGCAGCGCTGTACCTGGGGGGGCTGGCGGAACCGGACAAGATCATCGGGACGCTTCGGCTGAAGGATTTTCACGCGATGCGGACGATCGCGGTTTTTGTGCTGGTGGGGATGCTGGGGACGTACCTGCTTCAGTTGGCCGGATACGCACACCTGAGCGTCAAGCCGGCGACGATGATTACGGTATCGATCGGCGGTGCGCTGCTGGGCGTCGGATTCGGCATCACGGGATATTGTCCGGGGACGGGTCTGGCGTGCGCGGCGGCCGGTCGGCTGGATGCGCTGGTGACGACGCTGGGGATGTTTGCCGGGGCCTTTGTGTACATCCTGATTTATCCGTCGGTGATTGTGCCGCTGGAGCAGACGTACAATTACGGGAAGGCGACGCTGCCGGAAATCACCGGCTCCTGGCCGGCGGTGTGGGTGCTTCCGATTGTCCTTGGCGGCGGACTGCTTTTATTTGCGACGGCCCCGCGAAAGAAATCCTGATTTTTTGATGTCAAATCGGGCGATTTTCAGTAGACTGGGCTGTCAATCGATTAATGGAAAGGATTTTACAATGGATCGACGATCCTTTTTGGGCAGTTCCCTGCTGACCTCGGCACTGGTATCGGCGGGGTCGGCGGCGGCGTTCGGAGAAGCAGGCAAACCGGAAAACAACCCCTTTAAGCTTCGCTATGCCCCGGCACTGGGTCAATTTAAGCATCATGCGGGAGAGGACCCGATTGACCAGATCAAGTTTATCCATGAACAGGGGTTTCGTGCGATTTTCGACAACGGGCTGATGGGAAAAAGTCCGGCGATGCAGGAAAAAATCGCCGCGGCGCTGGCTGAGCGGGATATGCTGATGGGGCCGTTTGTGGCGGAGGCGGAATTCGGCCGGCGTACGTTTGTGATGCCCAGCCAGTCGATCAAAACTCAGATGGTCAATAAAATAAAGGCGGCGGTGGAGACGGCCCGCCGGGCGCAGGCCCGCTGGACGCTCGTTGTGCCGGGGCAGTATGACCAGAGCTTGGAGTGGGCGTACCAGACGGCCAACGTGGTGGAAAACCTGAAATACTGCGCGGAGGTCTGCGAGGCGGCGGGCGTGGTGATTGTGCTTGAGCCGCTGAACCCGTGGAGCCATCCGGGGCTGTTTTTGACGAAGATGTCGCAGGCCTTTCAAATCTGCCAGGCGGTGAACAGCCCGAACTGCATGATTGTGGACGATTTGTTTCATCAGCAGATCACCGAAGGCAACCTGATTCACAACATCGAGACGGCCTGGAGCCGGATCGGGGCCTTTCATGTGGGGGATGTGCCCGGCCGCAACGAACCGACCACCGGGGAGATCAATTACAAAAACATCTTCAAGCATTTGTATGAGAAGCAGTATGACGGGGTGATCTGCATGGAACACGGCACCCGCAAGGGAGGCAAAGAAGGCGAAGAGGCCCGGATTCATGCCTACCGGGTGTGCGATAATTTTGAGGTGTAACCTTACAGTCAGGAGATTTGCTATGAAACGATTGCTGCTTGTCCTCGGCGGAGTGCTTTGTGTGCTGCTGGTGTCCGGATGCGCCCAGCCGATTCGTCTTTTTAACGGCTACAACCTGGACGGCTGGAAACCCTGCGCAGGCGATCCGAGTGTGGATCCTTCGCGGATCTGGACGGTCAAGGACGGGCGGATCCGCTGTGAAGGCAAGCCCAACGGGTACCTTCGCACGACGCGGACCTATGGCAATTTCCGGCTGCGTCTGGAATGGCGATGGGTGCAGGAGGCGAGCAACAGCGGGGTTCTGCTGCATATCAACGGTCCGGACCAGGTCTGGCCGGACTGCATCGAGGCGCAGCTTCGCAGCGGGGACGCCGGGGATATCATTTTGATCGGCGAGTCGGTCTCGCTGGAGGCGGGGGGCCAACTCCTGCAGCCGCAGGATTCGCGGTATCTGCGAATTCCGAGGATGCAGCCGAGCAGCGAGAGGAAACCCGGCCAATGGAATCGCTATGATATTCTGTGTCAGGACGGGCTGATCGAACTGCGGGTCAACGGGGTGCTCCAGAACCGGGGCACCGGGGCCTCGCTGAGATCGGGGTATATCGGCATTCAATCGGAAGGATCGCCGATTGAATTTCGCACTATTTTACTCGAAGAGCTTCCTTAACCTTTTGTGAGGTGCACAATGAAAGACCAAACCATGCACAAGCCGGTTTCACGCAGGCATTTTTTAAAAACCTCAGCGGCGGTCTCCGCGGCGGCGATGCTGCGGAGCGAGGGGCTTTTTGCCGCGGGCACAGAACGGATCAAACTGGCGCTGATCGGCTGCGGGGGCCGGGGCAACGGCGCGCTGAAAGACTGCCTGGCGGCGGCTCAAACACTGGGGATTGAAACCCAAATCGTCGGGCTGGCGGATTTTTTCAAGGAACGAGTAAAGAAGACCGCCGCGGAGCACGGGGTTCCTGAATCGCTGTGTTTTGACGGCCCGCTGTCGTATCAGAAGGCCCTTGCCACCGACGCGGACGTGGCGCTTCTGGTGACGCCGCCGATCTTCCGGCCGCGTCATTTTGAGGCGGCCATCGCGGCGGGCAAGCATGTGTTCATGGAAAAGCCGGTGGCGGTGGATCCGCCGGGGGCACGGAAAATCATGGAGATCGGGCAGGCCGCGGCGGCCAAAAAGCTGGGGGTGGTTGTCGGCGCGCAGCGGAGACATCAGACGCCTTATATGCAAACCAAGCACGCCATCGACGCCGGGGCCATCGGGACGCTTCTTTCGGGGCAGGTCTGGTGGTGCATGTCGCATTTGTGGTATGCGCCCCGCCAGCCGGGCGAAAGCGACGCCGACTACATGGTTCGCAACTGGGTCAGTTTTACGGAAATGTCGGGTGATCATATTGTCGAACAGCATTTTCACAATCTCGATGTGGCCAACTGGTTTCTGGGCAAGACGCCGAGACAGTGCGTCGGGTTCGGCGGCCGTGCCCGCAGGAGAACCGGCAACCAGTTCGACTTTTTCAGTGTGGATTTTGATTACGGCGAGGGGGTTCACATTCACAGCATGTGCCGGCAGGTGGACGGCTGCTACAACCGGGTGGCCGAATTTTTCACGGGTACGGAAGGGACCACGGCCGGAAGCGGCCCGGTGCAGCCCAAAAGCGGCAAGCCCGTCAAGCTGCCCGACCTGGGACTTCATGAAAATCCATACGTGCAGGAGCATGTCGCCCTGCTGAAAAGCATTCGTGACGGGGCGCCTGTCAACGAGGCCGTGCGGGCGGCCGAAACCAACCTGACGGCGCTGATGGGACGGATCAGCGCGTATACGGGCCAGCTTGTCCGCTGGAGCGACCTGACCGATCCGCAAAGCCGTGCCCCATGGTACAATCTACATCTGAGCCCGACGGCGGAGGATTTTGAAAAAGGAACCGTTGTCGCCCCGCCGGATGAGATCGCATCGATTCCGGGAAAGGAACCGAGCTGAGGGGTCATCTCGGAACGCGGCCGGTACGTTAAAATAAAAACGGGACCCAGAAGCTTGTTCTGAGTCCCGTTTTTTTATTGTGTTGGACAGAGGTATTTTTTCGCTTATTTTTTTCGGCGGATCATCGCCAGGCCGCCGAGTCCGAGCAGGGCCAGTGAAGCCGGCTCCGGAACGGTCGGGTAAAAGCAGATGCCGAAGTTGACTTCATCGGCCGTGTTGTCGGTGAAAACGGTAAAGCCCACCAGTTCGCCGGGCTGTACGGGATTGGAATCAAAATACAGATCAAGCGTGTCGCCTTCGGGACTGATGACGTAGGAGTCAATGGTATGAACGGCATTGTAGCCGACCATTGTCAGGACATCATCGGCAAAGAAGACGTTGGAGGCGTCGCCCTCGCCCTGCGCGGTGAAAATGCCGAAGTGGAAATCGGTCCATGCCGCGTCGCTTGTGTTCTGCACGATCAGGGTGAAGGTTCCCTTAAACGGATCGTCGTCATTGTGGATTGTTTCCTGAACACTCAGGTCCGCGAGGGTAATGGGATTGGCTTGTGTTCCCAGCCCACCGTCATGAGCAACCGCCAGGGATGCAAAAAGAACCATCGCGGCAAGCAAACTCATCTTCTTCATCATCGTTGACCTCCCGTCCATCTATATAAGTTGACTCTCACTTGGTCTGAGGGAAAGAGGCGAAATGCTCTTCCCTCCTCCGAATTACTCCACTGTGGAAAATACTGGGGTGTCCAAAAAAAAGCAAGGGAAAAATCCGAAAAAAATGTTTTTTTTATTATATTAAACTGTTTCTATATAGGGATTTATGAATATATTGATGCCGGGTCGGGTTTTGTCTTTTTGTGATTATAGGACCTTAAATCCATTCCCAAAAATGAGTTAAAGTGAGCCGGCCGGGGCGGAGTCGGCGGATTTTTTTGAAAATTTCCTAAAAATCCCCCCTGTTGGTCCGAAGAATTATGTATACTGTGTGTCCCGAAAGGGTTTTTTCTCTTTCAGTGCGTTTTTTTGGCCAAGTTTTGGGTTTATCCGCGAGGTTTTGATGATGAAGCTCGATCCGAGAGTGATGCCGGACTGGCAGATTGCCGAGGCGGCCGAGGAAAACATGAAGCCGCTCTACCAGCTTGCCCGCGATCTTGGGCTGGCGTATGGGGAAATGCTGCCCATGGGGGAGAAACTGGCGAAACTGGATTATAAAAAGATCCTTGAGCGTCTTCGGCACGCCCCGACCGGCCGGTATATTGATGTGACGGCGATCACTCCGACCCCCCTTGGGGAGGGAAAAACCACTACCACGATTGGCCTTGTGCAGGGTCTGGGTAAGCTGGGCAAGCGTGTGGCCGGGACTATTCGGCAGCCCAGCGGGGGTCCGACGTTCAATATCAAGGGCTCGGCGGCGGGCGGCGGGCTTTCGCAGTGCATTCCGCTG
>JAHDQI010000004.1 GCA_018433925.1 Phycisphaerae bacterium
GGGGCCTCTTCCCGTTCGTTATAATATCGGTCCCAGAGTCGGTCCGGGGTACTCAGCCGGACTGTTCCCCGGCGGTACTCCTCGTATTGGCCTCCGGTATTGACCTCCCGAGTGACCGTGCTGGTCAGGGCGATTTTTTCCATTTCCAACAAATGCTCTTCAATGGTGGCCACCCGTTCTTCCTCTAACTGAATTTTGGTGATCAACTGATTCAGATTTCGCTGGGCGGTGCTGTATTTTTTGATGGTACTGTTGAATGAGGAGACATTGACGATCTGGGCGGATGCAAGATCCAGATCGCTGAGGATCTCCGCCAGGGAGGAGACCTGTTTGTCGGCCATGTTCCAGCCCAGGGCCGCGGCGGAGGACAGGTTTAAGAGCTTGCTGTAATCACGCAATATTGCCGCTGCCGAGCTGCCCTGGACGGGATCGCCGGAGAGGCCCTCGGTAATCATGCGAATAACTGATTGGTTCTCCTGCCTTTGGGACAGTTCCACAAGGGATTGTTTTCCATCCGTGCCCCGGACTTCTGCGATTACCAACTGCTTGTCCACAAGAGCCCGCCCCAGCAGTTCCGGGCGATTGTTCCTGCGGGCCAGCGAAGAGGCGTATAAGCCGAATGTGGCCAGGGTATCGGAACTGTAATGGTCGAGGTATTGCAGGAGTTCCTGGTCGTTCATCGCGGCCGAGCTCATCGGTCCGACGGCCCCGATTGAAGCCCCGGGGGCGATATATATCCGCTCGCAGGCCAGGGCGACCACGGCCGCCGCTGAAAAGGCCCCGCCGTATTGCCCGCCGGAGACATAAGCTGCCGCCGGGCATCCGGTCCTTTCCGCGGCCGTGATAATTGCTTCGGCCACCGCCTTCATGTAGGGTCCCTGTCCGCCGGGAGAGTCGATCTGGATGACAAGGGCTTTCGGTCCCTTGTCGGCCGCCTTGAGAATGGAATCGGCCACTTCTCGGGAGACGACCTGCGAAATCAGGATTTCCGGCTGGTCAATTTTTATGACCATGACGCTGTGATTGCGTCCCTCCTGATTGGCCGTTATTTCGTATTCGGTCAGATTGAGGGGGATAAACTTGTTTTGCTCGGCATGAAAAACCAGCACCCTGTCTCCGGATTTCTTGTGGGTTCGGAAACCGGCAAACGTTTCGCCGGTTGTCAGATGCCTGAACGTATCAGCGCCCGCCGGCAATATCGACAGGAAAAGAAAAACGATCCATCTTGTATGTTTTGCTGCGTTCATGTCTGCCTCCGTTTCTTTGGATTATTCTGTGACTGACTGGTTTTCTATGGTTAACGCATGGACCGAATACTTTCATATTCGGCTTTCACGGAATTTTTAAATTCGACCAGGTCCTGTTCCTCAACCGGCACATCGGGGTATTTCTGTTTAAGGCGAACCAGGTAATCGGCCTGCCGAAGAATATCCTGGTAGCTTCGCAGTGCGTCGGATCGCCTCAGCGACTGCCGCTGGCCCTTGGCTTCGAGTTCTTTAAATTTCAGGTCCAGCGTCTCCATCAGCTTGTTGAATCGTTTGACCACGCGGACCAGTTCCTCGCGGGCGGCGAGAATGTCTTCATTGACATGGACATCCGCCCCGTCGGCTTCGAGCCGTTTGAACAGTTCGACCCGTGATTCGACAATGCCGTCGGCCATTCCGCAGTGAACGGCTCTTTCGGGGCTGAGCGTCAGCAGTTCGCCTTTTTTGCAGAAGATCTCGATGACCTGATCTGTGGGCTGCTTTTGGCCGGCATCAAGAAAAAGGGTGTTTCCTTCCCGCCTGACCTCTACGACCTCAATCTCTTTGTCTTCCATGGCCTTGGCCAGGATACCGGGCCGATGGTTTTTTTCGGCCAGCGCCGCCAGGTAATTGCGCCAGGCGGATCCGAATTTTTCGCCCACGGCCTCTCCGAATATTTCTTTTTCGGTTTTGTATTGTCCTTCTACGACGACCATGGCCGTCACCGCGCCCATGGCTGAATTGGGGGCCATGAAAATTTTATCGCAGGCCAGCGCAATGGCCGTGCCCGCGGAATAGGCCCCGAGGTTTTTTTCGCCTTTGACAAAGGCCACGGTGGGACAGAAACGAAGTTCGGAGATCGCCGCGCACAAACGCTGTGTCAGATCGACCCGGCCGCCGGGGGTGTCGATTTCGATCAGGATCAGCAGGGGGCCTTTTTGCGACTCGGTAATGAGGGCCTGTTCAAAGGCGGCGGTTTCGATTTCATGCGATATCTGGCTGTCAATGGGAAGAACCGCTACGGTTTTACGGCGCCCGGCGGGATTGAGATCAAACCGGTATTCCGAAAGACTGATTTTGCGGATATCCCCCTGGGCAGTATGCACAGAGGTCAGGCCGTTTTCATCGGTTTCAATGACAAATCCGTGGAATAGATCCTCTCCGGAAAGGGAACGAAAGGTATCGGCCGAAAGAGGAACAAAAAGAATAAGAAACAAGATTGTATATATCCGTATATAGGTCATGTCATTGAATTCCTTTCTTTCCAGATAATACTACGGAAAGCATACCGCAATCGGCGGGAAAAATCAAATTTTATCGGGAATCGCGATATTAGCGATCTTTTTGTCTTCCGAGGGGTGTTGGATTTCAGAAGATTTTTTTCGAGCATATCGCCAGACCCTTATACCGGCGATTAAGAGCATGATATGGGCTGTTGTTTCCACTACTTCTTCAAAGGGGACATGCAGTTGTTCCTCAAGGGGCAAATATAAGGAGCGAAACGCCCGTCGGGCAATAAACTGCGAAAGAAAATAAGTCAGGCCCGTGGCAATAAACCAGATTTTCAGGGGCCTGTTTTGCAGGACTTTGAATATTTCTTCACGCCATGAATAGGCCCAGAATGCTGCGCAAACCAGGTATATATAAATGCCGACGCCGGTTCCGGGGAAATGCCATTCCCTGCAGAAAAAAGCTGCGGCTAATCCCGCCAAAAGGGCAGCAAATCGGAAGCGATACCCAATGGCACAAAAAAGGAAAATGATTGCAGAGAGGGCGAGAACAGGCAGCGCCAGAAATTCATGTAACCCTTTATGATATAAAAACGCCTGGCCCGAGAAGTAAGCAAGATAGGTCGCGGCCATTGCGGCCGGTCCAATCAACACGGGCCACCACGGCGCGATGCTTTTATATTTGCTGTTCGAATTTTTCATCAAGAGCGGTATTCGATCAAGATTGTCAGATCTTCAGGAAATATTCCATCATGTCGGCTCCGCGTGCGATCTCGAAACCGGACTCAAAGCTGTTGACTTCACAGAACGGCTTTTCGAGCAGTCCTTTGACCCCTGTGCCGGCCATGGCGAAAGGTACCGGTTCGGCCACATGAGAGCGAATATCACACGGGGTGGGGTGATCCGGCATGACCAGGATCCGCCACTGGTCAAAGGTCTGGATGGCCTCATAAACCGGCCCTACGACGAATTTATCGATGCTTTCGAGCGCTTTTTTCTTTTGCTGCGGGCTTCCGTTATGGCCGGCCTCATCGGTGGCTTCGACATGGACAAAAACAAGGTCGTATCGGTCGAGTGCCTCGATGGCCGCCTCGCCTTTTCCGGCATAATTCGTATCGAGATATCCGGTGGCTCCTTCCACTTCGATCAGGTGGAAACCGATGAGTTTGGCCAGGCCGCGGACCAGATCGACGGCGGTGATCACAGCGCCGGTTTTTCCGTATCGGGAGTTGAATTTTTCGAGAAACGCACGCCTGCCCTGGCCCCAGAGCCAGATTGTTGTGACGGGATTTTCGCCGAGATCGCGACGGACCCTGTTGATCGGATGGTCCTCGAAAAACCGCTGTGACTTGGCCATCAGTTCCTTGAGGAGATCGGCCCCCTTGCCTTTTGGCATAATTTTGCTGACTTTCTGTCCGATATAATCGTGCGGCGGACAGGTTGTCACCTCAAATTCCACGCCTTTAATGACGCACAGATGGCGGTATCCCACACCGGGATAAAACCGGATCTTGTCGTTTTCAATCAGTTTGCTGAACTCACGGATCAGTTCGGCTCCTTCTTTGGTGGAGATGTGGCCGGCACTGTGGTCGGCCATGGTTTCGTCTGCGGTGGTTACCAGGTTGCATCGAAAGACCCAGTCCTCGGCTCCGAGGTCGATCTCCTGTGCGGCCGCTTCGATCGGCGCCCGGCCGGTGTAATATTCTTTTGGGTCGTATCCAAGCAAGCTCATCATGGCTACGTCGCTGCCCGGATCAAGCCCCCTGGGGACGGTATGGACAATGCCCTGTTTGCCGGATCGGGCGATGGCGTCCATGTGAGGAATGTTGGCGGCCTGGAAAATGGTTTTTCCGTCGAGGGCTTCCTGCGGGTTGTCGGCGGCCCCGTCGGGGACGATGATAGCATATTTGGCGGTCATTCCGAATCCTCCGGGATATCGACAATGCGAATGCAAACGGGCCTGTGTCCGATGACTTTCAGGCGGGCCAGCTCATCGAGCGCATTGAACATGTTCTGTTCGAGCGTCGGATGGGTGGTGATTACCACGGGCACCGTGTTATCCGGCCCGCGGCCTTCATGCTGGATCGCGCCGCGAATGCTGATTTTATGATTGGCCAGGATCTTGCCGTATTTGGCGACGACGCCGGGTTCGTCTTTAGCCATGAGGCGAATATAGAAGCGGCATTCAATATCATGAATTTTTCTGATTGAAAGGGCCTGCCCGGTTCCGGTGACCATCGGCATTGTCCGGAAGGCGCGCCGGCTGTTTCCGAGGGCGATTTCAATCAGGTCGGCCGTGACTGCACTGGCGGTGGCCATCATGCCGGCCCCCCGGCCGTAATACATCGTCTTTCCGACGGAATGGCCGGAAACACTAACCGCATTGAAAGGCCCGCTGACGGCGGCCAGCGGGGTTGAGGCATGGATCAGCGAAGGATGCACCCGCAGCGAGACGGATCCGTCGGCGGCTTGCTCGCCAATGGCCAGCAGCTTGATGACGTATCCCATTTCGCGGGCGTTGTGAATGTCCTCGATGTCGATATGCTCGATGCCTTCGATGTAGATATCGTCCATGCGGATTTGTCCGCCGAAGGCGATGCCGCCGAGGATGGCCAGTTTGTGTGCGGTGTCCGTGCCGTTGATATCGAGGGTTGGATCGGCTTCGGCGTATCCTTTGGCCTGGGCATCGGCCAGGACACTCTTGAAATCGGCTCCGGACTGGGTCATCTGGCTGAGGATGTAATTGCACGTTCCGTTCAAAATGCCGTACAGCCCCTCGATGCGGTTGGCGATCAGGCCGGTCCGCAGGGCCAGGACAATCGGAATCCCCCCGCAGCAACTGGCCTCGAATCCGATGCTTTTGTCGGCTTCGATGGCCGCGGCGTAGATTGCCCGGCCGTGTTCGGCGAGGAGGGCCTTGTTGGCGGTGACGACATGCTTGCCTGCCCGCAGCGCCCGCAGATGGATCTCTTTGGCTACGGTTGTGCCTCCCACCAGTTCAGCGACGACGTGGATTGAATCATCGTTGATGATTCGGTCTAACTCCTCGGTCAGCAGGCCTTCCGGGAGGGTGATCTTCCGCGGGCTGGTGGTGTCTTTGTCAGCCACACGGACCAGTTCCAGACGGATTCCCGTCCGGTCAGCGATGGTCCGGGCGTCCTCGAGCAAAATCTTCGCCAGGCCGGTTCCGACCGTTCCAAAGCCGACGATTCCAATTCGCAATACCTTTGTTTCCGCCATGTGCAGTTGCCTTCCTGTTCGATGCTTTATCAAAGAAGGAAGTGTACTCTGAAAAACGGGACCCGGTCAAGAGAAATTCCCGCCGGATCGCTTGGTTTGTCGGCCGGTTATGTCAGGGAAACCGTCTTGTTTTGCGCGGCGGATGCAGGCCGTCTATTTCAGTTGCTGATACCGCACCATGCGGGGCGGCATGGTGTCGCATATTTTCCTTGTGATCTCGAGGACTTTTTCGGCCTCATCCGGGGCCAGCAGATTTCCGGCGGCACCTCCGAGTACGCCTCCGGCCACCGTCCCTAAAACCCGGTCATCGTCACCTGTGACGGCATATCCGGCGATGGCCCCGGCCGTGGCTCCAAAGAGGGTGCCGAGGAACTTGCCTCCTTTTCCCTTGCCGGAGGACATCCAGAGGATGCTGCCGTCCTCGACATCCACCATCTTGGCGGTCATGTGAATATCTTCGCCGAATTCAGGGATGTTGACAATGAGTACCACCGGTACATTGAGGATGCGTCCGGCGCGGGCGGCGTCTTCGGTTTCCGTGATGGCGGAGGCCTGAAATTCCTGTTCCTTGAGCAGCACATGGACCTGGGCCCGTTCGATCGGGGAGTATCCTTTTTTGAGCAGCTCCATGGCGAAGAAATCTCCGATCTGATTGCGGGCGGCTTCTCCGCCAACGGGGCCAATGACGTCAATGACGGCGATTTTCTCGACGGTGTTGTAATCATAATCCTGCCGGTAATATCCTTCACTGCTGGTGCAGCCGGTTACGGCCAGCAAAAGCGCCGCCGACAGTATGATGGCCATGGCTTTCATGGTCTGCCCTTTCCTTTGGGTCCTGTTTTATTTGTCTTCTGTATTGTCCCGGCGGCGGCCGGGGCTGTCAATTATTTTTTCAAGGTTTCCCGGTGTCTTCGGCGATGAATAAATAGGCCTTGACAGGGGCTCCGGGTTCCGCATAATGCGGCTACCCGGTGTTTTTCTCAATGGGTTATAAGAAAAGACGTCGCAAAAAGCCAATTTATTTCGGAGTTTTTATGAACGGCAAAGGATTGTGTGTTCGGGTGGTTGGGGCGGTTTTGGTTTTGGGGCTAAGCGGGTGCCGAACGGCGCGGGAGCTGGAGGCGCCTCAGTACGACCGGCAACTGCCTCCCGGCCAATATGCACTGCGAAAGATCACCGATCCGGCCATGATTCCCGATATCACCATTGCCTGCTATGAAACAGCCGATCTTCGCAAAGCGATTGATCATAGCTTGAGTTATCTTTCCAAGCCCTCCAGCCGGCAGTTTTTCCCGATGGGCGAGATCTCCCACGAACAGGCCGTGGCCTCGCTTCGGTCGATCGGGGACCTGCTGGACCAGGGGCTTCGGGGCAAGGACCTGCAGGCGGCGATCCTGGCTCGATTTGACTTTTACCAGTCTGTGGGGTGTGATGACCGGGGGACGGTTCTGTTTACCGGGTATTATACGCCTATTTTTAATGGTTCGTTGAAACCGGACGGCCGCTATCGGCATCCGCTGTATAAGCAGCCGGAGGATCTGGTGAAGGGGCCGAGTGGGGAGATTCTCGGCCGTAAGACGGCCGGCGGGACACTGGCGAGCTATCCGAGCCGGAGGGAAATTGACCAGACCGGGCTGCTCAAGGGGCAGGAAATCGCCTGGCTGACGGATCCGTTCGAGGTCTATATTACCCATGTTCAGGGCTCGGCTAAGCTGCGTCTGCCGGACGGCAAGCTGGTTACGCTGGGGTATGCCGCGAATAACGGGCATGACTATAACAGTGTGGCCCAGGAGATGATCCGGGACGGGCTGGTTCCGGCTTCGGGCATGAGTTTGAAGGCCATGATCGACTATTTTAAGGTCCATCCGAACCTGGTTGGGGAGTACATCAACCGGAATCCCCGGTATGTGTTTTTCCGGTTTGAGGAGGGGGATCCGCGCGGCAGTCTGAATGAGCCGGTGACCGCGATGCGGAGTATCGCTACGGACAAATCCATCTATCCCCGGGCGTGCCTGGCTTTTTTGAAGACGGTTCTGCCGCGTCCGGTGGGGGCCGGGGTGACGAAGGCCCCGTATACGGGATTTATGCTCGATCAGGATACGGGCGGGGCGATTCGTGCTCCGGGCCGGTGTGATGTGTATATGGGCATCGGTGACCGAGCGGGACAGATGGCCGGACAGGTCTATGAGGAAGGGCAGCTTTATTACCTGTTTTTGAAGCCGTCTATGGTCCAGTCGCACCTGTAAAAAAAAAAAGGAAATGGGCGATTTTGTTGGTTTTTGGGCTGGGAATGCGGTTTTTTGGTGGTTTTGTAGGTATTATTCCTGATGCCAAGTTTGTCCATTCCTTTTCCTTTTTTGTCCGCTCTTTGTTCTGTTTTGTCCGTTTTTTGGCCAAAAATTGCCGCTTTTGCTCCGGTTTTTTCCGAGTTTTGCCAGCGTTTTAACGTTGCCGAGGGTAAAGAAATGCTGATTTTAAACCCCCTCCCCTTCGGCAGGCCCCCTTGGCAGGGGGAGAGCTTTTTCTTGGCGGCGGCCGTTTTATACCC
>JAHDQI010000417.1 GCA_018433925.1 Phycisphaerae bacterium
CAAATGGTACGGCGGTGCCAGTGGTATTTTAATGACCGATGATCCCATGAAGTGGGATCAGTTTTCGGAGGTGGAGATCGAAGCGGAATTGCAGGGGCTTACGGATTTGTCCGCTGGGGGTCTCATGCAAGGGAAATTCTCGTCAGGCACGTGGGATATTAAAATGTCTGTGGATTCCGGAAGCGGAGTTGAGCAAACCGTGCATCTGTCCGGTCAGTTTGTAAATCCTTATACGGAGGTTGAAGCTCCGGATGGTCTTGCGCTGGATGGCCGGGCTGTGGTGACGGTTGATGTGGCGGAGTTTAATGTCACCTATTTTGGAGCGAAATGGGGATACACGGAAGCGATTGAAATGCAATGGGGTGACGGCAATGGGCTGGGCGGCCTAATGAGCAGTATTTTATTTCCTTTGGGTACTGTACTGACCGACTACAGCACTGATTACCGCTCGACAAATGCGAGCATTACCCTTGTTGCGGATGAAACATCGATTCCGGAACCGGCGACAATGGCTCTGCTGGGTCTTGGATCGCTTCTGGTTTTCCGAAAAAGAAGCTAAAGCAGTATCCCTTCTCTCTTTCAAGGATTGAATATATCAAAGGCCGCCTTTGACGAGGCGGTCTTTTGTTTTAAATAACCTGCAGGACGATCTCTGAAAAGGCAGTCAGGTCTACTTCGTAGCGATCCGCTGCCGCGGAATCCAGACATGTCGGTCCTCGATTGATAATCATCAGGCGAGTACCGCTTCGATAGGCATCCAGGGCCAGGGAAGCGGCAGGATTTACCTCCAGGGAGGATCCGAGGGCGATAAACAAGTCTGCTTGCATCGCGAATTTACGGGCCGTATAAAGGGCTTCCAGGGGGATCGGATCGCCGAAAAAGACAACCCCCGGCCGTATCAGGCCCCCGCATACGTCACATTTGGGAATGCCGTTTTCACGTACCGTCCGATCTATGTACATACGGTCAAACGGCTTTTCACATTCCGTGCAGAAAAAGCGGATCACATCACCGTGGAATTCAATGACATTCTTTGAGCCGGCCTTATCGTGTAGCCCGTCAATATTTTGTGTAATCAGCGCTTTGAGCAGGCCTTTTTGTTCCAGTTGAGCCAGCATAAAATGGGCGGCATTCGGTTTCTTATCCACCAGCGGATGAATGTGCTCAACGGCGATCTTGTAATACTCGGCCGGGCAGGACAGGAAAAAGTCGATTTCAAAGGTCCGAGGCGATATTTTTGAATACAGTCCGCTGGGTCCTCGAAAGTCAGGGATTCCGGAACCGGTTGAGACACCGGCTCCGGTCAGAGCCACGGCACATTGACTGTGTCGGAGGGCCTCAATGAAAGCGGCGGCTGCCTCCTTGGGTTCTCGAATATTATTCATATAAAAACTCCTGTCCTATCGTAAAGGAAAAATGCTTTTTTTCAAGTTCCCGAAAAATTCTTTTTCCTGAGGTTGACAGCATGGAATCTTTGGTCTATTCTATTCGGGCAGTGGTTTTGAGACAATAGACAAAGAAAACGCTGCAAGGAAAACGGTTGTGAAAATCATCGTTGTGATTCCCGCTCGGTACGGGTCCAGTCGATTCGAGGGGAAAGTTCTCGCCAAAGAGACCGGCAAATACCTTCTTCAGCATACGTATGAAAAAGCGATTCAGTCGCGTTTGGCAACTGAGGTTTTTGTTGCAACCGATGATCTGCGGGTCCAGCAGGCCTGCCAGGAATTTGGGGCCCCGTGCGTGATGACCCGAACGGACCATTTAAGCGGAACCGATCGAATTGCTGAAGTAGTCAGCGGTTTTGCTGTTGATATCGTGATCAATCTTCAGGCCGATGAACCGGAAATTGATCCGTTGTATATCGACCGGGTGGCTTCGCTGCTGGTTGATCATTGGCAAGCGGAGATGTCCACATTGCTGGCCCCGTTTGATTCGGCTGACCAAGTGGCCAATCCGAATATTGTCAAGGCCCTTGTGGACAGAAGTGGGCGGGCTATTTATTTTTCCCGTTCAGTGATTCCATACGATCGGCAGGCCGACGGGATTGGGGCTGTCGGTCTCTATAGGCGGCATCTTGGGATTTACGCATATCGAAAAGATTTTTTAATGCAGCTTACCGGCATGGAGACCGGTTTTTTGGAAAAGACGGAGAAACTGGAGCAGCTTAGAGTACTTGAAAACGGCTATACGATTTTGACAGCTCTGGTTGAAAAGGCCTGGGATGGGATTGATACGGCCGAGCAGTATCAGCAGTTTGTCGAGCGAATGAAAAACAAGGGATTGTCATGATTAAGGAAATTAGATCGAAATGACGGACAGTAAGGAAATTTTTGCAAAGATAAGCGGAGCCACTCAGGACAATGAATATTTTCTTCCGCTGCCCAGGGGATATAAAAAAGGGAAAACACGTTATGTCATTGTGATGGGAACGGTCATGAGCGGCCTGGGCAAAGGCATTTTTTCCTCCTGTCTGGCCAAGCTTTTGCAGGATAAGGGTTTAAAGGTTGCTCCTATCAAGCTGGAAGGATATCTGAACATTGATTCCGGAACGCTCAATCCGTTTCGGCACGGCGAGGTCTTTGTGCTCGATGACGGTATGGAAACGGATATGGACCTGGGGACCTATGAACGAATGCTGGATCAGAATCTCAGCCGGGCAAATTTCTCCACCAGCGGGCAGATTTACAGTTCCGTTCTGCATAAGGAAAGGCACGGTGATTACCTGGGACGTGATGTGCAGATGATTCCTCACGTAACAGGGGAAGTGAAGTTGAAGCTACGGCAGCTTGCGATGGGATCGGATGCGGACGTGGTATTTGTGGAGATCGGCGGGACGGTTGGCGATCTGGAAAACGCGTTTTATATTGAAGCGATTCGCGAGTTGGCTTACGAGGAAGGCCCGAACAGTACTTGTTTTGTGGCCCTGACTTATATTCTTGAGCCACGAACGCTGGGCGAGCAGAAATCCAAGGCCGCTCAGCTTGGCGTCAAACAGTTGATGCAGATGGGGATTCAGCCGGATATTATCGCCTGCCGGGCAGAAAATCCGGTCAGTGAACAGGCCCGCCAGAAAATGAGTGTGTTCGGGAATGTTCCCTTTGAGCGGGTTTTCAGCATGCATGATTCGGCCAGTATTTACTCAATTCCGGGGATGCTGCGGGATTGCGGGCTGGATTTTGAGGTTATCAAAATGCTTAAAATCGAAGATCGGATCAACCTGCGACACGAGCGGAAGGAATGGGGACGCTGGTGTGATTTTATGGATAAAATCGGGCGGGAAAATCAGGAGGTTACCATCGGCATCACGGGTAAATATACCTCCGTACGGGATAGTTACGCTTCGATTCTCAATGCGCTTGAGCATGCGGGGATTCAGTCCGGCTGCCGGGTGCAGATCAAGTGGATTGAGACGACGGATGTGACCGGGGAAAACGCGGCCGAGTGTCTGCGGGATGTGGATGGGATTATTGTGCCGGGCGGTTTTGGGATGCGGGGGATGGAGGGCAAGATTGCGTGTGTGCAATATGCCCGCGAGAATGGGGTTCCGTACCTGGGCCTGTGCCTGGGCTTTCAGGCGGCGGTCATTGAATTTGCCCGGAATGTGTGCGGGTTGACAAAAGCGGGGAGCCGCGAAATTGACCAGCAATGTCCGGAACCGGTGATCGACATTCTGCCGGAGCAGAAGAAGATCGAGGGGCTGGGTGGGAATATGCGTCTTGGGGGACAGGATGTGGAGATCAAGACGGATACGATGGCCTGGCGTTTGTTTGGAAAGGCCGAATCGGTTCGGATGCGGTTTCGGCATCGGTATGAAGTGGATCCTCGATATATAGAAACGCTGGAGCGGGGGGGGATGGTTTTTTCGGGGAAGGCGCCGAATCAGCCGATTATGCAGATTTTGGAGATTCCGGGGCATCCGTTTTTTATGGGGACGCAGGCGCATCCGGAACTGACGAGCCGGCCGCTGCGGCCGCATCCGATGTTTGCCGGGCTGGTCCGTGCGGCCATGAACAAGAAGGCCTGACCGATCCTTTTTGGACAGGCAGGGGGCCTGCCTTGCTTCGGTTATGGCCTATTGGCCTGCCTTGCAGGCCTCGAGCTGCCGGGTTGTGTCGGCCATGATCTCCATCATGGTCGTGAGGGTTTTCTCGTGCAGGCCGGCTTCGTCGATGGCCTTCTGCTCCAGTTTTTTGATTTCTCCCTGGAGCCGTTCGATTTCGCGGTCTTTTTGCTGAAGTTGTTTTTTCAGTTGCAGGTTTTCGTGGCCGATCAGTTGTGTGCGGCGGTCGGATTGAGAGGTTGACTCCTGACAGCCCGCGGCCATGAAAATAACGATCATCAGTGTCCCTAAAGCAATTCGAGAAATCATTTCTTCTCCCTATTTTTTCATTAATTTGGTTTTGTTAGAATCATATCCTCTTTTGGTGAGATTTGCAATAACCGGCAGCAGTTGTGCAAGGGTAAAGTTGAAAAAAGCGATTTTTCCTCGATTGTGGGCTGGAAACGAGGTTTTTGGGCGGTTTTGTGGGTATTATTCCTGATGCCAAGTTTGTCCGTTCCTTTTCCTTTTTTGTCCACTCTTTGTTCTGTTTTGTCCGTTTTTTGTCCGAAAATTGCCGCTTTTTCTCCGATTTTTTCCGAGTTTTTCCGGCGGCCAGCTATCCGCTATCAGCGAATCGAAATACTTTCCTATATACTTTTCAAAGGGCTCCCGGCCTTCCCTGGGTATTCTATCATAATAATATTAAATATAAAATACAATATAATAAATATTAGAAAAATAATGAAATTTATATTGTCTCTTGTAGATCGTTATGCAGGGCAGTAAGGGTATTTGAACACTTGCCGTTGGCAAAAGAATATTAAAAACATTAGATCTTTTGGCAGATTTGATAAGCCCTTGCCATTCAAAGTGTTACTGAATAACATTTTTGTAAATTGCTGAGCTTTTAAGCTTTTCAGTTGTCGAATAGCCGTAGCCGTTTCATGAGCTTTCAATCATCTAAATAATACTCTCTAATCGATTCCAAGGTCCATCCGAATGGGCAGATGTCAAGCCAGTACCCGGATAGTATTTTCAGGTCGTCGATGCTGACGCCGTTCTCGCCGTCCAGGTCCGCCCCACCGCAGTAGTCGTTTTCATTATTGCACGGACCGTCCAGCCAATGCGCCAAGAAGGCTGCAAAGTCCTCCAGGTTTACGATACAAACCGATCCCGGCGTCCAGAATCCCCCAATGAGCTCATTGCTGGAGATTGTCATGCCGGTTTCTTTCTGGCCGATTAGGCCGGAGATCGAATAGCGTGCACCGGACGAGATCGTCCCATTCGCATCCAGCGTATACCTCCCGAGTGTATAGCGCTCCGCTCGTACCATCGAAGCCGTGCATACCATCACTGCCAGCAGGATTATAATTCGTCTCATTCTCATCAGTCCACCCTCCCCCCGTTAAAGTGTGTGAAGGCGTCGGTGGTACTGGTTACCCCGTACACTGTTGGGGCGGAGGCGGCCGAAACATAGCCTTCCAGCGTCGCTTCATAACCAGCCTTCATGTAGACCGTTACATTGGCCCGCACACTTTCGCTGGTGGTTGTGGCGGTTTTCATATCTCCCCGGTAGCGCCGCCCATTGATGGTGATCGCAGCGCCGAGCACATCGTCTTTGGCCGTGTTCGTAAAGAAGATCGCCGCGTGGAAGGTATACACCCCATTGACGGGGGCGACAAAGGTACCGCTTTTGCTGGAAAAACCCTCGCCGGTATTGTCCCAGATTGTTGTCCCGCTGGTAAAGTCCACTGTGGCGAATCCTGAACTCGTTGGCCAGGTATAAGAGGCAAGCCGCTTGACGGAAAAGCTGACCCGCTGGTTTGTCATCGCTGTTAGGTCATAGACCACGCCGCCCGAATCGATATAGTAAAGCTTGTTATCGCTGCTGGAGACGAAGACCTTACCGTAGCCGCTTGTTGCCAACGGGATTTGGACTTGGGATTGTATCGAAAAAGCCCCATTCATTATCAATCGTTCATTTGGATCGTGCGTGATGAAGACGTTGTCTTGAAGCTGCACCGGATCGCCAGATTCCAATTTCAGTGTCTTTCCTGCTACCAATTGCATATTTTTCCCGGCAGTGATCGTCATGTCAGCTCCCGCAGAAGTGCTGGAGTCCGTGCCAATATTAATCGTCGAGTTGCTGCCAATAGATTCGGTCCGGTTCCCTCCAATCGTCGTTCCCGAATTGAGAGAGACCGTGTGGTTTTCACTGATGCCGATGGTTGTTGTGTTATTGCCGCCGATGTCCGTGGTGTTATTGGCCCCAACGGTTGTTGCGGCATTTCGAACAATTTGAACTGTACTGTCTCGGTTGATTATTTTGGTTTGATCGATGCCGATGATAGAGGTAAACGAACCGCCCACATCTCTCTGTAAATCGTTGGCTACCTGGGTTGTCGCGTCACTGCTGTACTGGATAATACCAGCTTCATCTTCAAAATATACTGTCGCGCCATCACCGGTATTGGCCAGCATCAGTGTCGGCTCGGCGGTTTCACTTTTTAGTACGGCCGGCGTTTTGAGGCGATACGCGGCATGGGCAAAAGGCGTTGCTTCCAATTTGATCAGCGGGGTGAGTTCTTCAAACCGGTCATTCGGATCAGAATCCCCCGGTCGCATCCAGAACTCCAGCCAGCGGTCCGAACCCTCAAACAAATCCGGCATATCAATCTCGGTGCGCTGTTCAAAATTCAACCGCAAAGTCAAATAACCATCCGTAACCGGGTGATCATCTAAATGAACAACGCCAACATACTCCGCGGTATTCGGGTCCGGCCCTCCGCGAAGCCATATTATCAAATCCACCTCGTTATTGAGCGGTTTCCCGTTATCGTAAAGCCGGCCCTGGTAGGTAAAGATCTCGTTTGTCGGCTCCCACCCGCCGATTGCATACGGCCATTCGGGAAAAAACGCAAGCCACGAAAAAATAATCATGCACACTAAACGTTTCATATCTCACCTCCGGATCGTTAAGCGATACTTGCTTTGGTCTGTCGCGGCTGCAAAGCAGGATGGTAAAAAACCGGCTCATTCTTGATTCCCCTCTCTCCAAGTTGCATCTCCGTAACATATCCATTTATAATACTATAAACAGAGTCCAAATTTCAAGTTAAATAGTCACAGTTCTTATGTGCAAAATCCGCATTTATACTGACAAAAAGCGTCAATTAAAAAGCAAGAGGATATTTTATCTTTTGTTAAGGTTGTGAAAGCCCATAGTAAGACAGGTTTAGGGCTTACGGATGTTCAATCAATGATGCTCTCCGCAGTCACTGAGCTTTCCGGGCGATCATGTCAGAAAGGTACAAGGGTACAGTCCAAAATGCCGGGGAACATCCCCAAAGTGGATCTGACTTGCCCCCGTGACCTGCTTTGGCAAAATCAGGGAATTTTCGGGATAAGACAGAAGGTGCCGAAAAATTTAAGTTCTTTTGATTTAACGACTTACCTACCGTCCCCGAGAGGACTCGAACCTCTAACCTTTGGCTCCGGAGGCCAACGCGCTATCCATTGCGCTACGGGGACAACTTCGGAGCCATCCTATGCCAATGCAATGCCAAAGTCAAGCCCTCATCCGATTCTCCATTTCAAAGCCGAAAACGGACAAGGGTTCATTTCTATTTATTTCCTATCCATTTTGTGTCCGCCTCGGCCGCCCCCGATGCCTAAAACCGATATTGAAACCTCGCAAAAAACATCCGCCCCGGCGTTTCATGCCCCGTCACGGTAATGGTTTCAGCAACCGCCTGCGTTGTTTTATTCAGCAGATCGCTGACCCCGACCATCAGTTCTCCTCGTCCATGAGCCAGTCGCTTTGAAACGGTCAGATCCAAACGATGATACGGATCCATATCATTATATGGCGAAACCGTAAACCCATTCCGATTCATGGTATCGCTGTATTTATAATTGACGTTCAGTGTCCAGCCGTCCTCCAGGAAAAGCCGTCCCGTCAGGCCGCACTTGTGCCGGGCGGGGTGATAGGCGCGAATGTTCTGCTGGACCCGATCAAGGTGCAGCTCGTTATAGGCGTACCAGACAGCCAGAGATTTCTGCTTGTCTTTATAGACCGCCTCGATTTCCCCGCCATACAAATCGCCGCCGTCTATATTATCAGGAGTGTAGATCACCCCGGCCAGGGGATGATCTTCGCTTCGATACCCGATCAAATCACGAACCCGCTGATGAAACGTATTCAAACAGAGCGTTACATTCTCGCTGAACTTTCCGGTATACCCCCCCTCGAACGCCCAGGTCTGTTCATTGTTCAGCTTCTTGTTGGGAGCAACGTGTATCGCATACAAGATATTACCCGGCGGAAATTCACCCACCGGAACCGTATGAGACTCCACGTTACGAAGCGATGTGAGCGGAACACGAAAGGCCTTTGCGACACTCAGCCGCAAGGTATGCTGATCCTGATCGTCGGCATCATAAAACAGGGTCAACCGGCTGGACCAGTCCGTCGTTACCTCCGAATACGTATCGCCGCGAACCTGGGCTTCCATCCTGATCCGCTCACTGACATCCCACCGGTCCATCGCAAAATACCCGGCCGTCCACTCCTGATACGGCTGGCCGGGATAGGAATAATACCCCATTCGGTCGCCTTGAATCCGAATCCGGTCCCAGCGGAAATTGGCTCCAACGGTTACGTAATGATCACCAAGCGGGGCCAAATTGTATTGCGCTTCAAGGTCATTTTCCAGGACATCATAATGGGCAACATTCACCCAGTTCATTTTGGACTGGTTTGCGAACCACTGAATATACCCGCTGGCGCCGTCCTCAAATTCGTGATCAATTTTCACAAACATCCTCAGCAGTTCAGAGCGATTGTTTCGATCCCCGAAATTATAGCCCGTCACTTCATAGTCGCCGGACAGAACATGCGAGTAACCAAGCCCAAAAGAAACCCGGGTGGTTTCAGACGCCTGATAAACCGACGTTGTGTCGAAACGCCAGGTTCTTGAAAAATCATGATCCACATAACGAGGCACAATAAAGGGCTCCAGGTTTGCGGTAAGGATATAGTTGCCGGCCCCGGCGTCGCCGGATGTCTTCAGGTCTTCATATCCTGTGGAGATCCGCCACGCCCAGGCTCCTTTTCGGGCGCCCCATCTCAAGTGCGTAAAACTGTCGCCGAATTCCGTCCAGGTGGTCGATCCAAAGAGGCCCGGTGTATCGGCCGGGTCGCGGGTAATAATATTGACCGCCCCGGTAAAAGCATTGGCGCCCCAGGCGGCGCCGCCCGGTCCGCGAACCACCTCGATACGATCGATATCCTCCAAAAAAACCGGCAGTCGATGGAACTCCGGCCCCCCGAAGATCGGGTTGTTCGCCGACCGCCCGTCCACAAGCAGGACCAGCCGGTTCGATATCGTCTCGTGCATCCCGTGAACCCCCACTCCGTACAGCAAACGATTAAATTTCACCACATCCATCCCGGGAGAAAATTGCAGAATCTCAGGCAGATTCATCAGCCCGCTGTAATGAATATCGTCGGAAGTCACAATCGAAATTGGGACGGAAGACTCCGTCAGCTTCTGTTCCCGCCGGGATGCCGAAAGCACAACCGGAATCTCCATCAGTTCCTCAATCGATAAATCAAAAAAGCCCGAGGCCGAATTGGGATCCGCTGTCTCCGCAATCCCCGCGACACCGATCCCCCAAAGGCACAGCCAAACCGTTGCCGAAAACCGAAAGCCGGCAAAACCCCTTTTTTTTGTACACATCAGCAGGAACCTCCCTGGCGGTCTCCCAAAAGAAGAGCCCAACATCTTTTTCTGTTTCGTCATCGCGGTTTCAAACCTCTCCCATTCGCCGCATATAAACGGTATCTTCCGTTTCAATGGAATGCTCATGAGCGAAAATCAGGGCGGTTATATGGAATCGTCTGCTGACAGACAGGGGATAAACCCAAAACAATCGAATCTTTGCCGACAACCCGAAATACAGCGGCCTGTACGCCAACAGGTAAGGCCAGTTTCACTTGAATCGTCCGATAATGCCGGCGCCCGCTCAGACCCGCGCCCGCAGCCGAAGCATTGACAGCGAGTACCCTTCCTACTATGATGCGTGTTTTTGACATGGAAAATACGGCCCATGAAATATCTGATCGACACTGCCTATATCCTCGGCCTGCTGATCTACAGCCCGAAAATTGTGTACCGCATGATCCGTCAGGACCGGTACAAAACGGGCTGGTCCCAGCGTCTGGGCAAAATCCGCCGCCGCCGTCCCGACAAGCCGTGCCTGTGGCTGCACGCCGTCAGCGTCGGCGAGGTCAACGCCTCACGCACCCTGATCGCCGCCCTGCGGGATCAATTGCCGGACTTTGAAATTCTCCTGACCTCCACCACCGACACCGGCCGGGCCCGCGCCCTCGCCTTGTACGAAAAGGAGCTGGCCGTTTCCTATTTTCCATTCGACCTGTCCTGCGTCATGGCCCGCGCATTCAGCCAAATTCGCCCGGCCGCCGTGCTGCTGATGGAACTCGAGGTCTGGCCCAACCTGGCCCAAATCGCACTGACTAAAGGAATCCCCGTCATCGTCATCAACGGCCGCCTCAGCGACAAAAGCTTCCCTCGCTATCGGAAAATCAAAAAAATAACCCGCTGGATGTTCCGCAAGGTCACCCTCGTCCTGGCCCAGACAGACGAATACGCCTGCCGATTCATTGACCTCGGCTGCCCCCCCTCGTGCGTCCGCGTCACCGGCTCGCTTAAATATGATACCGCCCAAACCGACGGCGCTGTCCCCGGCGCAGACCGCCTGGCCGAGCAAATCAATCTCGGCGACAACCCCCTCTGGGTCGCCGGCGGAACCGGTCCCGGCGAAGAAAAATTCATCCTCGACGTCTTCAGGCAACTCAAACAGGACCCCCAATTCGAATCCCTGCGGCTGGCCGTCATCCCCCGAAAACCGGAACGATTTGACGAAGTCGCCGCCCTCATCGAGCAGGCCGGCCTCCGCTTCATCCGCTACAGCCAACTCAAACAGCAAGACACCGCCGCCGCCGATGCCCCTCCCGTCGTCCTCGGCGACACCATGGGCGACCTCAAAAAGTTCTACGCCCTGGCCGTCGTCGTCTTTGTCGGCCGCACCCTGACCCCCATGGGCGGCTCGGACATGATGGAACCGGCGGCACTCGGAAAATGTACCCTGTTCGGACCCCATACCTTCAATTTCAAACAAACCGTCAGGGCGCTGCTCGACGAAAACGGGGCCATTGAGGTCAAAAACGAGCAGGAATTACTCCGACAAACTCAAAAATGCCTCCGGGAACCTGATTTCGCCGCCAAAATCGCCGCTGCCGGACAGGCCGTAATCCGAAAAAATCAGGGAGCCACCCAAAAAACCGTTTCCGCCATCCGGGATATTCTCCGCCAAAATGGGTAAAAATATTTCCGGAAATCCGTATTTATTTGGTTCGCTTTTTTAGCCATTCTCGGATACTGTGTATAGGCGTGATGTTTTAATCTCTAACCAGACCTTATGGTTACCATGGGTCGAATTTGAATGGAGGCCGTTATGGCGAAAAAACTGTATGTAGGAAATTTGAGCGCAGGTGTCGACGAAGGCATGCTCACGGACTGGTTTTCGGCTCATGGAACAGTGGAAAGCGCAAAAGTGATCACCGATCGTGACTCCGGCGTAAGCCGCGGCTACGGCTTCGTGGAGATGAGCTCCGAGGAAGAAGCAAAGGCCGCCATCGAAGCCCTCGACGGCTCCGAACAGGGCGGTGTTGCCATCAAGGTCGCTGAAGCCAACCCCCCCAAAATGCGGCCCCAGCGAGGCGGCAGTGGCGGCGGCGGTAGAGGCGGATTCCGCGGCAGAGGCGGTCCCCGGCGCGGCGGCAGCGGTGGTGGTGGCGGCGGCGGAGGCGGCGGCGGACGCAGCCGATTTGGCGGCGGCGGCAGCGGTGGCGGCGGAGGAGGCGGACGTCCTCGCTACTAAGCAGACCAGTAAACGTTCTGACAATCAAAAAAGGCGGGTCCCTCAGGGGTCCGCCTTTTATCCTTTTATCAGCCGTACAGCGGCGGCAATATGCTCCGGTGTGGTCCCGCAGCAGCCCCCCACCAAAGCCGCCCCGGCCCTGACAATCTTCTTCAGCGTTTCAGCGTAGGCCTCCGCGGCCAGCTTATAAACAGCCGTATCGCCCTTCAGCTCCGGCCTGCCCGCGTTGGGCTCGGCCAGCAGCAGCAGACCCCTGCCATCCACGGCCGCCGCGTACGCCTCCGTCAGTCGCAGATACCCCTCCATATCCAGCGTACCGCAGTTATACCCAATCGCCGCAATTCCCAGCCCTCCCAGACGCGCGGCCGCCTGCGCCGGAGAAACCCCCATCATCGTCCGAAACTCCGCCCCGGCCGGATCGTAAGCCAGCGAAACAAGAATCGGCCGGTCCGAAACCTTTTGCACCGCTTCAATCGCCGTTTCAATCTCCTCCAGGGCCGTCATCGTCTCAATAATGAACCCGTCCACGCCTCCCTCAGCAAGCCCGCGGGCCTGCTCGGCAAACCCGGCCAGCAAATCCGCCTTTTTCAGCGTCCCCAGCGGCTCCAGAAAGTCCCCGCACGGCCCGATATCGCCCAGCACATAGTTGTCCGGCCCCGCGGCCGACCGTGCCAGCTCAGCGGCCGCCCGGTTCAGTTCCGCCGTGCGCCCGGCCAGCCCGTGCCGACCCAGCGAGACCGCGTTGCCGCCGAACGTATTCGTCAGCACCGCGTCAGAACCGGCCGCAAGATACGCCCGGTGCACATCCGCCACAATCTCCGGCTGGTCCGTATTCAGCAACTCCGTGCACTGGCCGTACCGCGCCCCCCGGGCAAAAAGCTGCGTGCCCATCGCCCCGTCCAGAAAAAATACACCCTGCCCCAATCGTTTCGTCAATGTCGTCTTAATCACTTGTCTCCTCAATAAAAAACAGTTTCCGGTTCTCTGCGCCGACTATCGTAACCTCAACAGCCGCACATGAAAACAAAAAAAGCCCGCATGGAAATCTCCACACGGGCTTCGATTACTGATCCTTCAACGAGGATTCAGCCGTCGCTCAGCACCCGGTCAGCAAATTGGTGCATGTCAGCCAATCGTTGAGGATAAACGACTGAAGATCCTCCAGATCCACAATGCAGTCCTCATTGAAATCTGCCGGATTATACGCGTCTCCGGTCTCGATATGAGAAGCATCGCAGGAATCATCGCCTACGACAACACGAACCGTATCCGAGGTCTGCAAACCTCCGTCGTCAGCGGTCAGGGTAAATTCATAATCGCCCCGCTCTATAAAGTTCACGGAGGTTGAAGGGGTACTCGCCGAAAGAATCTCAGCCGTCTCCGGACCTGCGGTTTGCGTCCACTCAATAGTCAACTCGCCCGGATCCTCCGGAAGCCCGTCATCCGATACGATGCCGGCCAGAACAATTGTCACTTCGTTCGGGTCCAGCCAGGTCGCTTGATCGTCGCCTGCACTGACGACAGGGGCCTTATTTGTGCTGACAAAAAGCGTCCACAACTCGCCCTCAATCAGGCCCTTGACCGGATCATCACAATCGACAATCCAGTAATAGGTGGTTTCGTCTGTCAACGGATAAAAATCGGGAAAATTCTCCAAACCCACGCTCTCTTCATCCTCACCCAGCGTTTTACTGTTCATAAGCAGGCGATTCGGATCCGTACCGAAATAGACCGTTCAGGTAATCGGATCCCCCGCCAGATTCGGGTCCGGATTGATCCAGGACAGCTCCGCCAGGTTTGTTCCCTCGACCGCATCATCTGCGGGAACCGGATCATGTGCCTTTTCAACATTCAACCCTAATTCATAGGTAAGCGTAAGAACCGGCTCTAACGGTTGACCGACATTCCATAAATAGCACGTTCCGCCGGCGGTAAATATAAAGGTCACTTTCCCGTCGGTATCCGTATTAAGAAATGCGGTTAACGCGGCTCGGTTTTCCTCCGGCGTTTCTGAAATCACATCCAACACGGGGACCGGTATCGTGGCCGTATAGAGATTGGTCGTCAGGAAAGTATTTAAAGCGGTCGAATGATTAGGATCATTACCCGGCCCGTTATTCCACGTCAGCTCCGAGGCAAACCAATCTTCGAGACCCGCGTCATCATGCAGGCCGCTGACCACATAGCTTTTGGTTCCGCTTTCACTCTTAGCGCCGTGAAAGGTCAGCTTGGCATCAAGGAGGGCGCCCTGTATGCTTGAATTTTGAGCATACACGGAAGAAAGGTCAAACTGAAGCCAGGATTTTTTGCTGTCATCCAATGCCGCGCTGCGGGTCATAAGCTGGGTCGTATTGCCCATCACCGTATCCGGGGTTCGCCAATCCGTCGCCTTGCCCTGAAGCCCGGTGACTTCGACAACACCGGCTGCTTGCACAGAACCCGACAAGACCAGCGTGATGGATGCGATTAACATCAAATAATATGTTTTTTTCATTTTTATTCTCCTCATCTAAACTTCAATGAAAAAGGATGTTCGTTTGCCGATCTTAATTACAGCCGCTCAGGGTATCGGTGCAATCCATCCAGTTAACCGCAATCAACAAGGCATAGTCTTCCAGGTTGACCAGGCAGTCCTCGTTTACATCGCTTCGGTTATAGGCATCCCCTGTATTCAGATGCGAGGCGTCGCAGGCGTCTTCCCCGACAACAATCCGAACCGTATCAGAGGTCTGTTTTGCACCGTCATTGGCCGTCAGTTGAAATTCATAAACCCCCGTCTCTGTGATCTCCACGGAGGTATCATCCGTGTCATCCGGATCAATGTCAACCGACGGACCGCTGGTCTGCGTCCACTCAATCGTATACAAACCCGGAGGAATCGGCAGGCCGTCGTCCGAAGTCTGCCCGTCCAGGGCAATCGTCTGCGGCAGGCCCCACATCACCTGGTCCGGTCCTGCATCCACAACAGGCGCCTTGTTGTCATTAACATAGAAAGTCCACATCAGCCCCGGAACGACCTCGTCCCGGCTCGAATCATGACAATCCACAACCCAATAATAAGTTTGCTCATCCTGAATCGGAGCAAACCGGGGAAAATTCCCCGCGGTCAGCGCCGCCGAATTCTCTCCCACGGCCAGCGTCACCATATCCATCTCAGGACGGTTCGGTTCCGTCCCGAAATACACATCGCAATAAATCTCGCCGCCCGGAAGATTCGGTTCGGGAAGGGTCCATTTCAGTTCGGAGGTAGTCGTTTCTACGGTTTGGCCGTAATACGGAATCGGCCAGTCTGCTCCGGCCGGAGGAATAAGAATTTCCAGCATAGGCCAGTACACTTCCCCTGCCGGATGAGTATGGGTACCGAAATCCATCAGCCCGCTGGTGCCATGAAGTGCAAACTGAACAATCCCGTCAGTATCCTCCTGAACGATAGGCAACACGTCAAAGAAAAACTGATCCCCTGCCACGGTGCCGTCCGAATAGTCCACAATGGCCAGCACGGTTGTCTTGGCAAGATCCAGATTCTCCTGAAGATCCGTAACCGTAAAAGTCTCCGAATCTGCGGGATTCTCCCCATCGTTACTCGGAATATTACCGGGCGCATTGTTCCACGTCAGAGTATCGGATTTCCAATGGATGTTATCCAGGCAACTGTCATGAACATAAGACAGTGTAGAAGTTCCGGATTTGTCTCTATAGGAGGTAATCCTCAGGGTGGCCGCTCGCATGTCGGCAGGATCAATCTCCAGGTCCTCAAACTTGATCCAGGATTTTGCGGCCTTGTAATCACTCCTGACAGACAGTTTGCTGCTGTCGGAGCGGTTATCATTCATCCGGGGGTCTGTGCCGTCAAATAATTCCGTCCGGCAGCTCTCAGTCGCCCAGAAGGTGTGGACCGTACCGACCGGGGGACCCTCATAAGGCGGTTCCTCCGCCGTAATATGCTCAATCTTGATTTGGTGATAATCCAAAACCTCCGCCGTTCCCGTGTAACTCGACATCCGGAAGAACAGTTGATCGAAAGCCGTATAGATCGGAAGCTCGCCAAGACCGGTATCTTCAAACGAATTCATGGCAATCACGTTCTCCCCCTCGGAAAACGTAAAAGTCAGCGCCATCTTCTCCGCTTCCTGGTAATCCAGTTCCAGCTTCATCGTATAAGCCGTGTCAAGAGACAGGTTGTTGGCCTGCCCCGAACTGCCGCCCCAGGAGTAAGCCCCGGAACTGCTTAAAAGATTGGTCGAACCGGCAATGTCGATTCGTTTTCCGATCTGGATCGCTCCGGCGGTTGAATCCGGACTTAAGGTAAACTGAACAGCATAACCCGTCGAGTCGTACCAGCGTCCATTCCCATTGTCGGAGTTGGCATCCTCAAGAAGCTGGTCATCCGTAGGGTCATAAAAAAGCCCAAATCGGAAATTCTTGGAGGTCGTGCTGTACATAGCCACTCGCGGGGAAAACACGATCGTGGCGACCAGTTTATCGCCCACACTCAGCGTCGCCGGAGATCCGTTGGAAGCAAAGTAAGTCCACATCTTTGAACTGCTGCCGTCCTGCGTAAAGGCCAGAGAACCGGTGCCCATAACAACTCGATCCGGATGCGATACCCACACGGCCGACTCATTCGGCAGGTTGGTTTCCGTGCGGCTGCTGTCGGCAAAGCCGTCATCCAGAAGCACCGCCGCCGAACACGCGGCCCCGACGGCCGCGGCGATCGCCAAAATAGCGTACTTCTTAAATGTGCTTGTCATTGTACATCTCCTCATCAAATCATTTCATCTCCCTGATCTTTCCATCCACAAAAGCCACGCACTCTCGTGGAGCCCCTCTTGATGTATCGATGAAATCTTCTATCAAAAAATCATCCATAAACTGTTATTTTCGTCTTTTTACCCCCGCCAAACAAGGCAATCTCGCGCCAAAACAAAAGCGATTTTGCGCAAAAACAGCCCCTTTAAAACAAAAACCCCGTTATCAATACTGAAAAGGTCCATGAACAACTCACCGAAACTTCCTTCCTTCCCGTCTCCGATCAGCAATTTCAAGCCCCTTGCCAAAAAAAACCGGCCCCTCTACCGCAGTATCAGGGCCGGTTTGACAAGACCATTCATCGACTCATAAACATCTCAAAATCCCGGTAAATTACCGTTTTTTCCGGATCGCAAGCAAACCGCCCAGACCCAGCAAAGCCATCGTTGCCGGTTCCGGAACCACATGCTCAATCGTAATGCTGTGCAAATCAAGAATGTCAGCGACCCCTTCGGCCTTGGAGGGGCGGAAGAACAGTTGATCAAAATTCGTCCAGATCGGATCGCCGCCGAGGCCGTCGTCAACAAGCGTTGCCCCGGTGTAGACACTGCCGCCATCAAAGGTAAAATCAATCTGCATCAGACCGGCCGCCTGGTAATCCAGCGTCAGGACCATGGTATAAACCGTATCAAGAGCGCACCCGCTTGCGCCGCCCTGGCTGTCGCTCCAGGTATAAGCCCCGCCGCTGCCCAGCAAGCTGCTGTTTGTTTGATCCGTGCGCTTGCCGACCTGAATCGTACTGGCTGTCGTTTCACCGATAGAGAACTGGACAGCATAGCCCGTGGAGTCGGTCCAGCGTCCGTCTCCGCCGCCGTCGTTGTTCGTATCAGACAGCAACTGGTCATCGGTGGGATCATTGAACAGTCCAAAACGGAAGTTGCGGCTCGTTTGATCGTAAAGAGCGCCTCTCGGACTGAATGTGATCGTGGCAACAAGCTTTTCGCCGACATCCAGAGAAACCGGTGAGCCGTTCGGCGCAAAGTAAGTCCACATCTTTTCGCTGCTGGTACCAATCGAGTACGCCAGAGAACCGGTGCCCATAGTCACATTATCGGGACGCCCGACCCAGAAAGCAGATTCGTTTGGCAGGTCTGTTTCCGTTCGGCTGGCATCGGCCCAGGTGTCATTCAGAAGTACAACGGCGGAACTGATACTGCTGAGAGAAAGACATGCAACCAA
>JAHDQI010000170.1 GCA_018433925.1 Phycisphaerae bacterium
AGGGCCGAAATCCTTGTCAAACTCGATTCAAACACCCATTTGTCACATTAGTTTATAATCATTCCAGGGCGGTTTGTTCAACTGCACGAAAAGCCGCTTTTTAAGAAAATTTACCACCATTTCTATCGACAAAAAGATTTGCTTACTTTGGTAAATCTAAGGGAAAAAACCAATTGTTGAATGGATACGCAAAATCCCTTTTTACGCGCCAAAAGGGGAGCTTTTATCAGATGAAGATACCAAAAACAGCGGTCTCGAAGGCACTTAGCGGTCGTCGAGAAGACGCTTCAAATAGGCATTTTCACGACGTGTCGCCTCCAGATCAAACATCAGATATTTTACACTGATCCGAAGATAATCCAGAGATTCCTGAAGGGAACGCAGGCTGTCTTTGAGTTTTTTCTGATTATCCCTTTGCCGGCGGGCAACCTGAAGGAGTTTTTCATGAGCCGGATCAGGCAGAGAACCCAATTCACGCACTAACTCATCGAGTTTTTCTTCAAAAAACTCTTGATTCATCACGCTCTCCGAAGCCTTTTGTGCATGTTCTCTATATTAACAACAACATGCTCGAATGAATATACCCTTTTTTACAAAGCAAATCAAGCCAAATTTCAAAAAAATTATGGGACAAAAACATTTTTCTTTCATCCCGTCACACTGTATAGGCATTTTAGTGTTTATAGGGCGTAGATGTTTTGGGAAACACGGCTCCCTCCCCGGCCGGCCACCGTAGCATAATAATGGAGAGCTGAGATTGACAACACGGGTTTGTTTCGGTACAATACGAGTGAAGAGTATGGATTTCTTTGAAAATATTGATCGATTCTTTCCCCTTTAGTTCGGGAAGACATCCAAGGAGAGGGAAAATGGATTTTATGATATCTCCAAAACAACCGTCACACCTGAGAAGGTTCCCCTGGCTGCTGGTCTTTACCTGTCTTTTCTCCCTGGCCTTTCTGTGTTTTATCATCGGCAAGGGGGTCGACTCCCTGCGCATGGTCCTGTCCCTGTCTTTGGTCCTTTTTATCCTCTCTGCCGGCATCGGCATCATCGCGGGCTTACTCTATCTCCGCGAGTTGGCCGGACATCTGCGGCATTTCAGTGAAAAAGTAGACCAGGCGCTCGAGGCACAAAGCCGCCAGCAAACCCTTCTGCTGAAGGTATCACAGGCCGTTCGGGTCAGCGATCGGGCCAAGGAAATCATCTTCCGCGACTCCGAACAAATTGAGATCGGCGAAGCCGTTTTAAGCAAACTGCACCAGCACGATTTTGAATCCGCCCAGGCCATGCTCGACGCCATGGCCGGACAGCCGCGATACGAAGAACTGGCCGCCAGACTTCAGCAAATGGCCGATAAATATCGAACCGCCACGGAAGAAGGCCGCATCAGCCAGATCATCCACCACATTGAGGGCCTGATGGACAAGCACCTCTGGGCACAGGCCGCCGCCCAGATCGAAAATCTGCTGACCATGTTTTCCTTTTCCGACAAAGCCAAACAAATGCCTGCCAAACTTCAGGAAAGAAAAAATCTCTACAAACGCCGCCTCCTGGCCGAATGGGACAAGGCCATCCGCAACAAGGAAACCGACCGCAGTCTGGAAATCCTCAAGGAACTGGATCAGTATCTGAGCCCCGCTGAGGCCCTGGCCCTCCAGGAATCGGCCAGTTCTGTCTTCAAAACAAAACTCCACAATCTCGGCATGGAATTTCAAATGGCCGTCACCGAAAAGAACTGGGCGCAGGCCCTCCAGGCCGGCAGGCAAATCGTACACGGATTCCCCAACAGCCGCATGGCCGCGGAAATCCGAAGCAAAATGGACATCCTCCAGGAACGCGCCCGCCAGGTCGGGGAACCTCCCCAAAACAAGACCGAGTAAGAAACGCAGAAAAAAAAGGCCCGCCAACCTCCGGCGGGCCTTTATTAAAATCCCCGGTTTACCCGTGCAGGTCAAACAGCGACTGGGTTTTGATGATCGTTACCTGGTCGGGAAATGCGTGAAAGGCATGCACGTGAAGCTCTTCCCGCCGGGCCTCAAAATCGATGTAACTGAACGGCTCCAGCCCTTCCGGAGTCGCTCCCGGAAACGCCACGAAAAGCCCTCGATTCCGCGCGAACCGCTGCAGATCCAGGTGGCTTTGCCGGTATAAATTGGAGCTCATTTTTTCCACCTGAAAATCCGTCATGTAGCTCAGGCCGCGGCTGAGCGTGCACTTGTGCGTGCGCTGCCCGCGAAAATGAAAACGCTCAATCAGCCCGCGTTTCGGAAGCAGTTGTCCCGGTACGCTGATCAGTTCAGTCAAGCACACATCATCGGCAAAAATGCTGACCAGATGGGATGAACCCGTCGCCCAAAGAAGCATTTCATACCGTTCCGTCTTCAAGTGTCGGCGGGCGTAAATGCGAAATAATTCCGGATGAAGCGGACGCTGAAATAAGGAGAATGTCAACTCGCTGACCGCTATGTTCGTTCTCGGGACATCCATTCGTTCCTGCCTTTCTTGCGAATCCTTGTTTGTCTTTCCTGCATTATACCAAAATCCAAAAAGCCAAATCAAGGGGCCTGACAATGCTGATAAGCCGCTTTTCCGTCCTTATCGGACGATTCTGTTGCAAGTCTGTACGAACAAACGAGTAAAGAAGCGTAAAAAAAAGTGAAGAAAATCCATTTTTCTGAATTTCAGCCCCCGGTAAAGACCAGCACGTTCAAAACCGCCGCCAGAATGTCATAACAGGCATGGGTCCCCGCCGTGATCCCAAACCCCCGAAACGCATACAAAACCGCAAAATAGATCCCCGCCAGCATCCGAAAAATGAACTTGCTGAGCAGGAACTCTTCCCCGGCCCCAAACTGCCCGTTCACGTAAAAAACGTGATGATGCACGCTGAATAGAACCGCCGAAATCAGTACGGAGGCCATAATCGAATGGCTCTTTTCCAGCCCCAGGAGATCCTGAAAAAGAAGCATCAGCAGACCGATCAGGATCAGGCGAAATATCAGCTCCTCATAAATTCCCGCCCCGATCCCCGTTATTACCTGCATCCAAAATTCCTCAGCGGCCGCTGTTCCCTGCAGAAACACAGCCGCCGCATTGCTCACCGCCCCGGAACCCGACCGGTTCAGCAGCAAACTCAGTACGATCAGCGGAACCGACAACACAATACATTCCATCGTCATCGGAATAAAATCAACAAAATAGATCCGCCACCGCGTCCCCGAGGTAATCTGCAGGGCCAGCAAAATCACGATCACCACCAGCGGCGCCGCCACCCAGGTCATACGGGCCGAAAAACCCAGATACTCCAGCAGATTCTGGACCCAGATAAAGGCCACTACGCGAGTCTGGGGCTGGGCCAGCCCCTGGCTGAGCGTCTCCGGATGCATCAGCAGCGTGCCGATTTCATACAGTACGATAAAGCCAAGAAGATAGACCAGCGCATAAACCGGCCGACTCGTTCGGTCCAGGTACGTATCCGGAACGAAACTCAGCAGTTGACGAAACGAATCCCGATGTGTATGTTTAGCCGAAGCCATGCTGATTCCGATTTTTCAAATCTGGTTTTAGCAACGAGTAGAAAACAGTAAGACCGAATCCCGAAAAAGTAAAGGAAAATTACGGCCTGAAGTCACAAAACCCATGCTTCACGAAACCCTCACAGAGATATACAACCGGCTTTTTGAGCGATTCGGCCCCCAGCACTGGTGGCCCGGTCAAACGCCCCTTGAAATCATGGTCGGGGCAGTCCTGACCCAGAATACCAACTGGGCCAATGTGGAAAAAGCCATCGCCAACCTGAAACAGGCCTCCCTGCTCGACGCCCAAAAACTTCGCCGGATCGAGGCTGCCGACCTGGCCCCCCTGATCCGCCCGGCCGGCTATTTCAACCTCAAGGCACGCCGGCTCAAAGCCCTCATCGAATGGCTTTGCGATCACTACGAAGGGGATCCCGGGCAGGCCGCCCGGCGTTCTGCGGAAGGCCTCCGCGAAGAGCTGCTGTCGGTTCGGGGCATCGGTCCGGAAACCGCCGATTCAATCCTTCTGTACGCCCTCGGCAAACCGGTTTTCGTAGTGGATGCCTACACTGCCCGCATCCTCACACGCCATGGACTGATCGCCCCCCCCGTCGATTATCACGGAATCCAGGCCCTATTCCAAAACACCCTGCCCAGAGAAACAGCCCTGTTCAATGAATATCATGCCCTGCTGGTCTGCTGCGGAAAACACTTCTGCAAACCCAAACCTCTCTGCGGAAACTGCCCCCTCCAGCCGATGCCCCACGAAATCGAAGAATTCTATTAGTCCTGCGGGGTTTCCGAACCCTCCTCCGGAACGACCGGTTCCGGCTCGTCGGGCACAGATTCCTCGGACGGACGTTCCGGCACAGATTCGGCCTGCTCTTTGGCCTTCTCCAGTTCCTTCTGGGCCTGCTGTGCCCGCTCGGCCGCCTGTTTGACCCGTTCGGCTTGCTGCTGGGCTTGTTGCTGAGCAGACGCCGCCTGATCATGGGCCTGACGGGCCTGTGCCTCGGCCTGCTGGGCCTCCTCCATCGCTTTTTTCGCTTGTTCGCTTAATTCCTGAACACGCTTCTGGTCGGCCTGACGCTGCTGCTCAGCCGCTGTGGCCGCTTCAAGGGCCTTTTTCGCCTGGAGTTGTGCCTGTTCGGCATCTTTCTGCAACCGTTGGGCCTCCTGCCGTATCCGCTGGGCCTCCTCCCTTGCGGCAACGGCTTTTTGCCGTTCTTCTTCCAGCCGTTTGAGGGCTTCCTCCCTATCCGCTTCCGCACGAATCCGAGCCACCTCCGTCTCGGCCGCCTGTTTTTCTACAACTTCTGTATAAGAACTGTCCCCAAAGGGCTCGTAAAGCATCTTGCCCAGTCCCGATTCAAACTGGGGCTTCTCGTGTTTTCTCTGAATTTCCTCCACAATCTCTCCATGCTCACGGCCGCCGGAAGAGATACTTGGCGTCATAATAAAGATAATCTCTGTCCCTTTTTCCTCGAAGTCCTTACTCGAAAATAAAATTCCAAGCAGGGGAAGATCCTTAAAAAACGGAACCCCTCTAATAACCGATCGTTTTTCACTTTTTCGCATCCCCCCGATAATCAAACTTTCCCCCGGCCGAATCCGGTTTTCCTCTACCTTGATCGAACGCTCTGTTATG
>JAHDQI010000197.1 GCA_018433925.1 Phycisphaerae bacterium
AATGGGCGAAAGCCTGACCCAGCAACGCCGCGTGCAGGACGAAGCCCCTCGGGGTGTAAACTGCTGTCAGGGGTTAGAAAGTCTTCGGATTGATCGGCCCCGGAGGAAGTCACGGCTAACTTCGTGCCAGCAGCCGCGGTAAGACGAAGGTGGCGAGCGTTGTTCGAAATCACTGGGCTTAAAGGGCGCGCAGGCGGACCTGAAAGTGTCATGTGAAATCCCCCGGCTTAACCGGGGAATGGCTTGGCAAACTACAGGTCTTGAGGCAAGCAGGGGTGTGTGGAACTCTTGGTGGAGCGGTGGAATGCGTAGATATCAAGAGGAACGCCGAAGGTGAAGACAGCACACTGGGCTTGCCCTGACGCTGAGGCGCGAAAGCGTGGGGAGCAAACAGGATTAGATACCCTGGTAGTCCACGCCGTAAACGATGCCTACTAGGTTGTAGAGGTTCTGACGCCTTTACAGTCGGAGCAAAAGTGTTAAGTAGGCCGCCTGGGGAGTACGGTCGCAAGGCTAAAACTCAAAGGAATTGACGGGGGCTCACACAAGCGGTGGAGCATGTGGATTAATTCGAAGCAACGCGCAGAACCTTACCTGGGTTTGACATGCTTGGATGCCGTCCTGGAAACAGGATTGGCTGCCTTCGGGTGAAACTTGCACAGGTGCTGCATGGCTGTCGTCAGCTCGTGTCGTGAGATGTCGGGTTAAGTCCTTTAACGAGCGAAACCCCTACCGTTAGTTGCCAGCGGGTCATGCCGGGAACTCTAACGGGACTGCCGGTGTCAAACCGGAGGAAGGTGGGGATGACGTCAAGTCCTCATGGCCTTTATGCCCAGGGCTTCACACGTGCTACAATGGCGGCTACAAAGCGACGCAAAACCGCGAGGTAGAGCAAATCGCAAAAAAGCCGCCTCAGTTCAGATTGCAGGCTGGCAACTCGCCTGCATGAAGGCGGAATCGCTAGTAATCGCGTATCAGCGATGACGCGGTGAATGTGTTCCTGAGCCTTGTACACACCGCCCGTCAAGTGATGGGAGCCGGGAGTACCCGAAGTCGGGTTGCTAACTTTCGAGAGGCGCCTGCCGACGGTAAGCTCGGTGACTGGCACTAAGTCGTAACAAGGTAGCCGTAGGGGAACCTGCGGCTGGATCACCTCCTTTCTAAGGGATAACTTAGACTCGGCCGGAGCATTTGTGCTCATCACGGCCGTGATTAAGTCAGGCGATCAAAGCTGTTTTTCGGTATCAACTGTTTGACCTTAAAAGGCCCTGTCGGTAACGGCAGGGCCTTTTTTATTATGGGTTTTGATTGATTTGTATTTCCTTACGGGCGTAATTGGAGCACGTTTTTTTGTACAGTGATCAAAAAGGACTGCGCCGGACCAGTCAAGCAAAAGAGGAAATCAGGTTTTTTTTCTGTTTTCTCGGCGGCGATCGGTTTCTTTGAGGAGGCGTTTTCGCAGGCGGATGGACGTGGGGGTAATTTCGACAAGCTCGTCATCCTGGATGTATTCGAGAGCGGCTTCGAGGGAGAGAGTGCGCGCGGCCTTGACGCGTGCGGCGTCGTCTTTGGAGGAGGCGCGGACATTGGTAAGCTGTTTGGTGCGGGCGGGATTGACAGGGATGTCATTGTCTTTGCAGTGTTCTCCGACGATTTGTCCTTCGTAGATTGGGTCGCCGGGCTTGACAAAGAAATTTCCCCGGTCAAAGAGGGCGTCGAGCGCATAGGCCGTGACGGTCCCGGTTTCAGAAGCGATCATGACTCCTGCCTGCCGCTGGGGGATCGATCCCCGCATGGGCTCATATCGTTCAAAGGTATGATGCATAACGGCTCGTCCCTGTGTGGCCGTCATCATGCGTGCATGAAGTCCGAACAGTCCGCGTGAGGGGATACGAAATTTCATATGGATAAAATCGTCGGCTCCGGCTTTTGCGTCCATGCTGATGATTTCGGCCCGCCGTTCGCCGACTAAGCTCATGACGGAACTCTGGCAGTCCATCGGGCAATCGACTGCAAGCTGCTCAATGGGCTCCTGACGCAGATTATCCGCGTAACGAATGATAACCTCGGGTTTGCCGACGCATATTTCGTAGCCCTCGCGTCGCATGTTTTCGAGGAGGATTCCGAGGTGCATCAGGCCCCGGCCGGAGACTTTGAATTCTTCAGGGCTTTGGCCGGGCTGAACGCGCAGGGCAACGTTGGTCTGCAATTCCTTTTCGAGCCGATCCCGGATCTGACGGCCGGTGACATACTTCCCTTCACGGCCGGCAAAGGGTCCATCGTTGATCCGGAAGGTCATGTGCATGGTCGGTTCATCGACGGAGATGATCGGCAGGGCCGAGGGCCGGTCGGCACAGGCGATGGTGTTGCCGATGTCTACCGGGTCGAGGCCGGCGATAGCACAGATGTCTCCGGCGCGGGCACTTTCGGCGGGTTTTTTGTTCAGTCCGCTGAAGGTGTAGAGCTGGACAATTTTCTGTTGGGTGTGCCGGCCGTTGTTGTCGATGACGGTGACCCATTGGGCCTGAGTGACGGTGCCTGCAAATACACGTCCGACGGCAATGCGTCCGACATAGTCTGAATAATCCAGCGTGTTTACAAGCATTTGCATCGGCGCACCCGAGTCGGCTTTGGGTGCGGGAATCTGCTTTATGATTGTGTCAAAGACCGGCTGCATGGTCTGCCCGGGCTGGTCGTAAGAGGCCGAGGCCCAGCCGTTTTTGGAGGAGGCAAAGAGAATGGGAAAATCCAGCGCTTCACTGTCTGCGTGGAGGGAGACGAACAGGTCAAAGACTTCATTGACAACATCGTCCGGCCGGGCGTCCGGGCGGTCCACTTTGTTGATGATTACAATAGGTTTTAGTTTGTGTTCGAGGGATTTAGACAGGACAAAACGGGTCTGGGGCATCGGCCCTTCAAAGGCATCGACCAGCAGCAGGACACCGTCGGCCATTTTGAGAACACGCTCGACTTCGCCTCCGAAATCAGCGTGGCCGGGGGTGTCGATTATATTGATTTTGAAATCTTCGCCTTCGGGGCTGGTGTATTCAATGGCGCAGTTTTTGCTGAGTATGGTGATGCCCCGTTCCCGTTCAAGGGGATTGGAGTCCATAATCAGTCCATGCTGGCCCCCGGCCAGTTTATCCAGTTCCGCATCCCGAAACATGCCGGACTGGTAGAGCAACTGGTCGACCAGCGTGGTTTTTCCGTGGTCGACATGGGCGATAATAGCGACATTTCTTATGTATTCCGACAACGGCTATCCTCTCTATTAAAAAAATCTTTCCGCAGGTGATGAAAGTTCGGAAGTGTACCCAGTGCAGTCAGAAAGTCAATAAAGAACGGTTACGCTCTCTTCTTTTTATTGATAAAAACTCCCTGTTTTCCCTCCCTGGATTCTGTGAAGAGATATCCTGTGATGACCCGAAAACCGGGTTCGGCGGCTGATTTTTAGTCTGGCCGTATTTTTAAACGCAGCATTCGGCGGAGCTAAGGCAAACGTAAATCGAGCGTCCTTTCTGCTGATATTCAACTTTGCCTTCGCGGGCCAGCCATCCGAGGCCCTGGTAAGCAACCTGGGAGCTGAGTTTTGTTTTTTTGGGGATATCCGTGATATTAACGGGACCTTTGGCGCCGGAGAGCATTTTCCAGATTTGTCCGGCCGCGATTCCGATTTTTTCCTGCATACGTTCCCTCACTTTTCTTTGAAAAAGACCGGTTTTGTCCATGTTACCGTAAGAACCGATTGGCTCTTTAGTTACAACAGCTTTCAGGAGATTTCTGTCTCCTTTATTTTCAATATAAAAATGTTGTCCTTGCACGTCAAGGGACAGTTTCAAGAAAGGGGAAAATTCTTTTCATTAAATTGACTTTGGAAACGGGTCTGCTACACTGGTTATGTGGTTGCAGGGTTTGTTTTTTAAGAAAGAAATCCTGAAATGGAACGGTTTGTATATAGTCATTCTATGAATTCAGTCATGGGCATCCAGGATCTGTCTTTACCTGCTCAATCCGCTGTAAATCCCTGTGATGGAGGAAGTAAGGAAATTTCGGTCTGTTATTCCTGTAACTGCTATCCGGGCGTTGATCTTCTTTGATCTTTGATATATCTCCCATATTAACAAAAAAAGAGGCAGATATATTTTCCATATTTACTTTGCTGACTCATGTTTTTCCTAATCGTGAATTATGGTTAGGTATGAAGCGGGCAGTTTG
>JAHDQI010000123.1 GCA_018433925.1 Phycisphaerae bacterium
GCGCCCGAAAATGTCGGCGACTTTTTTGCCCAGCGGGATGAGGAATTCGGTCTGGTTATTGAAGCGGGACAGGGCTCCGACGGCGTAGGCATCCAGATGCCATTTGGTTCCTTTGGCGGTGGACTGGGGGTTGACGTATTCATTGGCTACGCTTTCCCAGTCGCGGATGTGGACGGGTGCGTGGCCGTCGCTGGAGACGATATCGCCGTGATAGAAGGTATAGGTCGGCGGGTTTTCCTGCCGGAGTGAGATGTATTCGGTTTCTCGCTCGAAGGCGGGCATCCTGTCAGCGGCGCTGAGTACTACCTCGCAAATCTCGACCAAAACCGGAACGGCCGCCTTGAGGGTTTCCTGCAGGCCCCGCAACTCTTTTTCGGTGGGGATTTTGGTCATGCCGCCGGGGGTCAGTGTGACCGGGTGCGTCGTTCGTCCGGCGATCAGGTCGGACCATTCGTTGGCGACGCGGTGGGCCTGGATGATCTTTTTGACGGCGTCGGGGGCTTTGGCCACCAGCGGGACGACGGATTTTTCGCCGAAGAGGTCCGGGGCCACGAGGTACCCGACATGGAGGGTGTGGCTTTGGAGCTGTTCGGAATAGTGCATGAGAATCCGCAGCAGGTCGGTCTGCTCGGAGACCTCCAGGCCGAGGGCGTCTTCGACGGCCTTGGTGGAGGCCAGGGAGTGGGTGATCGAGCAGATTCCGCAGATGCGGCTGACGATGGTCTGAATGTCGTCGTAGCGTCGGCCGCGGACCATGGCCTCGAAGAAGCGCGGGGCCTCGGGGACCTGCCACTGGCATTTTTCGATTGTTCCGTCTTTGACGTTGACCACGATGTTGCCGTGGCCTTCGACGCGGGTGAGATGATGGACATCGATTTTTATGTTTTTACTCATAGCGTGTGTTCCTGTTTGCTTCCGAATAACACCATTTTCTGTTTGAGGTCCTCGACGGTCAGTCCGTATTTGTCCATGACCTCGCGGGCGGCCTCGACGTTGGGATTATCAACATAGCCCCGGCATCCGAAGCAGCGGAATCCGTTGGAGGGGCAGCGTGCCCCGCAGCCGGCCCGGATGATCGGTCCGAGGCAGATTTCGCCGTATTCATAACGGCAGACGTTTTCTTTGGCTTTGCATTCAACGCAGACGGGGTAATCGGGGATCGGCGGTTTTTTGCCGAGCAGGAGGGCCCGGATGACCAGGCCGAATTCCTTTCGGTCGATGGGGCAGCCGTGTATGTAGGCATCCACCTGGACGACCTCATCGACGGCCTTGGTCATGGCGGTATTCAGATGGGGCATGTCGGCGTCTTTGCCGTATACGCATTGCCGGACCTCTTTGAGGTCGAAATTGTTTTTGAGCTTGTTGACGCCGCCGATGGTCGCACAGGCGCCGAGTGCGATGAGCAGTTTGGCGCGGCTGCGGATGATTTGCAGGCGTTTTTCATCTTCGGGTCGGGTGATGGAGCCCTCGATAATGGCGATGTCGTATTCGTGACTCTGCTCGCTCATGGCTTCTCGCCATTCGACGACATCGACGGCTCCGATTAAATCGAGGATTTCCTCTTCGAGGTTGACAATCTGAAGCTGACAACCTTCACAACAGGCAAAGTCGAATATGGCTACTCTTGGTTTAGTCATTAGATCGCCTCCGGCACAAGGGCCAAATCACTGTAACGAAATACCGGGCCGTCCTGGCAGACATATTTGTCGTTGATCTGGCAGTGGCCGCATTTTCCGACGCCGCATTTCATCCGGCGTTCGAGGTTTACAAAAATATTGTTTTCGGGCACGTCCGCTTCGGCCAGGGCCATGAGCACAAACTTGTACATGATGGGGGGGCCGCAGATGGAGATCAGACTCTTGGGCAGGTCGCTTTCGATTTTCGGGATCAGGGTGGTAACGACGCCGACGTTTCCGTCCCAGCAGTCGTGGGCTTCGTCCACGGTTTCGAGGACGGTCATGTCCTTGCGTTCCTGCCAGAGGGCGATCTCTTCACGGAAGAGCCGCATGGTGTAGCACTTGGTTCCGATCAGGATGGTGATGTTCCCGTAGTCGCGGCGGTTGTCGAGGGCATAGCGGATGAAGGACCGCTGAGGCACCAGGCCGATACCGCCGCAGATAAAGACGAGGTCTTTTCCTTTGGCCTGTTCAATGGGGTAGGTGGACCCGTAGGGTCCGCGGACGCCGAGTTTGTCGCCGGCCTGCAGTTTGTGGATGGCCTTGGTCAAGCTGCCGATGTTTCGGACGACCAGTTCCAGCCCTTTCTGGGTGGGGGAGGAGGAAATGGAGATGGGGGCCTCCCCGATGCCGGCGATTGAGACTTCGACGAACTGGCCCGGCCGGTAATCCAGATCCTTGCCGGAGTCCATTTCGAGGTGCAGGTACAGCTCGGTGCCGTTGAGCATCCGCCGTTTTGTAATGGTGGCCATTTCCGGCAGATAGATGTCTTTATGGCCGTTACAGCATTCACACATTGTATGTCTCCTTATTCTCAGGGTCGCCCGGTTTTATCCGAGCTCCGTATCTTCCATCAGGCGATTATAGACTTCCACCGGGTTGGCAATCTTGGCCGTGCAGGCGGTGATGCACCGTCCGCAGCCGACGCAGGCGATTTGTCCGCCGATCTTGCCGGGCACATACTTGCCCTTTCGGTAAAGCCGGTGGCGGTAGCGTGCCGCGCGGTCCTTTCGGAAATTGTGATTGCCGGCGACGGTGGCGAAATTTTCGAGCAGGCATCCGTCCCAGCAGCGTTTTCGCTCGCCGGTTTTGAGGTCCCAACTGACCTGGTCCTGGACATCAAAGCAATAACAGGTCGGGCAGACCTGGTTGCAGGAGCCGCAGGAATAGCACAGGCGGGCCTTTTCCTCCCAGACCGGATGGTCGTACGCATTTTCGAGCAGCTTGGGCAGGTAGGAGGGCTTGCACTCGAGAACATGTTTGTTGAGGGCTTTTTCGTTTTTGTCCCAGACGGTCTTGCGGGCCTTGAGGTCGGCCTCCGCTGCGGGGGTCGATTCGGCCGGGTCCAGGAGTTCTTGTCCCTTGTCGGTGGCCGCATCCGCGAGGATCGATCCGTCGGGGAGGACGGTCAGCAGGATGTCGTATCCGCTTTTGACGGTGGCGGTTCCCATCGACGCGGCAAAGACGTTTTCGCTGGGGGTGACGACATCGAGGGCGATGATCGTGGTCCGGCATCGACGATCCATATAATGCTTGTCGTACTGGTCCTGGCGAAACAGCTCGTCCATCTGGTTGATGGCCACCATGTCATAGGGATGGACGCCCAGCAGGATCATCGGCTCTGCGTCCCGGACACTCGAACAGGCGCCGCCGACCTGATAGGTCAGGAGCGTTTCGGTCTGGGGCAGGAGGTATTTTTTGGGGGGCAGGATCGTGACATCGTAATCCAGCCGAAACTCCTCCGCCGCGGCGAGGGGTCCGAATGCATAGCGGCCGTTTTTTGCCTGCGGCGCCATTACCGGCCGGCCTGACTGAATGAGGGCCGACACAAACGATTCAAACTGCTTTCGGGTAAACTTCACTGCGCTCATGTTTTTTCCATTTCGATTCGTTTTCCGCTCTTACATATAATAGGGCAAAATCCCCAACTGAGATGCCAGGTCCACATCAATGACCTTGACCCGCCGGTTTCCCTGCAGATGGCAGGGCGTAAGATTCAAGATTCCTTTGACTCCCGCCCCGGCCAGCGTTTTGGCAGCGGACTGGGCGGCGTCGGCGGGCACCGCCAGAATCGCCAGCCGGATGGTCCGCTTTCTGAGGGTAGAAATCCGCCGGGCATCTTCGATTTTGACCGGTCCGATTTTTCGGCCGACTTTTTTGGGATTATTGTCGAAAACGGCGGCAATTTCAAGCCCGAATAAAGAAAAACCCGGATACGCCACAAGGGCCGTTCCCAGCCGGCCGGCTCCGACGAGGGCCGCCTTTTGGGGGGTATTGAGTTTCAGGATTTCCCGGATCCGCCGGGCGGAGGATTCGACCGGATACCCTACGCCCCTTGTCCCGAATGCTCCGAAATAGGACAAATCCTTGCGAATCTGCGGAGAATTGAGTCCCAGCCGCTCGGCGAGCTGACGGCTGGAGATTGTCTGGATATCTTCGGTCCGCAGAAGGGAAAACGCCCGCAGATACATCGGCAATCGTCTCACCGTCTCTTCCGGAATCTTACGGTATTTCATTTTTTCTTTTGTGTGAACCGTTTTTTAAGTGTTTGTGCTCACATTCACAAGTAAAAGCGCTACTGTACCCGTTTTGTCAGCGGAAGTCAAGGCGAGAAAGGAAGAATTTTAAACTTTATCAACCCGCGGCGGGTTTCTATCGGGTTCTGTGAATCGCAGATTCTCTGTTAAGGCGGTATGTCCGGTCCATAATGCAGAAAAGGCGGCCTGTGAGATATCTTGACGGTCCTTGTCGAGATGGATAAAATAAGGAAGATAAGAAGACTTTTTTCGAAAGGAAGCGTTTTATGCCGATTTATGAATATCAATGCGCCGAATGCGGAATCGTCCATGAAGTGCTGGTCCAATCCGCTTCGGTTCGGTCTCCGGACTGTCCCGGCTGCGGTTCCAAGAACACTCGGAAACTTTTTTCGACTTTTTCTCCCCAGGTTAAAGAATCCGCACCGCCCCCCCAATCCGGCTGTATGTCCTGCCCTAATAATAACTGCCCCCATGCGGGCGGGGCATAAAAAAAGGGTCACGCCGCGGGGCCTGACCCTCTGTGAATTGTACGGGTGTTGGGGTTGTTTTTAAAAAGCGCCTTTGAGCCAGGATTCGCACAGATCCAGCAGGTCATTGCGATCACCGGTCCAGTAGGCGGACAATAGGGCCATATCTTCCATATTCACCTTGAAATCCTCATTCCAGTCGCCGGGCAGCAGGTCGCCGGGGCCCATCATCCAGTATACGAGCAGGAGGTCGAGGTCTGCATTATTCACCTGGCCGGACTTATTGATATCTGCCCGCTGACAATAGTCATTGCCCTCATCGCAGCCGGTTAATCCCCAGTGAGCCGACAGGTATGCGATGTCATACAGGTCCACCCAGCCGTCGCCGTTGAGGTCTCCCGGATTGACCGGCGGGATGGGGGGCTGCTGCTGTTGACCGGGCCAGGGGATTTGCGTTCCGGAGGGGGCGGACAGATAACTCCAGGCCCCGCCGAGATAGAGCTGCCGCTCCGTTGCGCTATGGTTGGTGATGCGGGCGGCCAGGGCCATTCCTTCGGGTACGGAGAAGGACTGGGCGTTTGTTTCGAACAGGAATGTATTGGCGGTTCCGCTTAGCACGGCCGCGGCGCCGCTGGCAATAAATAATCCGTCATTGGGATCGACAAAGCCGATTTCAATCTCAAAACCACTGCCGGCAAATGCGCTGCTGAATCGGAGCCGGCCATTCCAGCCGTCCTGGGTATCGGCGGCGGCAAATTCAATCTCCTCGAGGGCGCGCGTATCCGAAAGCCAGTATGTTGAGCTGCCGGCCGGCAGTGTCTGCCACATGCCGACCTGGTTGGGATCCCTTGTCATTCCCTGCCCGCCGGCCAAGTACCATGCCTGCATGGTGTAGGCCATATTGGGATCCGTCAGGGGATATAAATCGGTCTTCTGGGCAGAGCCGGGATTGGTGGTGATATGTCCTGTCTGGCCGATGCCGTCGCCGTCGTCATCGGTTCCGGTATAGGTATCGTAAAAGTTTCCGAGGGGGCCTGAGAAGATCGCGGTGTAATAGGCATAACAGAAGGGCCCGGCGGAGTTCCATGTATCCCCGACCCCGGCAGGATAGTAGTAAACGTACAGCGGTTTGCTTCCGTTGCCGCTGAATTTATTTAAAAACAGGGTATTGTACTGGGTATCAAAGGCATACAGCCCGTAGCGATTGTTGAACTCGGAGGTATTGGCCATGATCTGATTGTAGTCGCTGCGGATGTTGATGCCGTCCGAGCTGTTATGCTGAAGCCGGTTTTGCGTGATGCTGTTGTGGTTGGCGGTAGAAGTCAGTTCAAGACCATGGATGCCGTTGTGCAGAATGCTGTTTTGTGCAATTACATTGTAGTTAGAATTGGTCAGATAAATGCCCGTGTTTGTGTTATTCAGGCAGCGATTATTCCGGATGGTGTTGAGGTTGGAGGAAAACAAGGCGATTCCGCGGGCGTTATTGTACATGGGGGCCTGCCAGCCGCAGCGATTCTTTTCGATGATGCAGTAATCGGCTCCGCTCAGTTCGATGGCGGCGTATTCATTTAAACCGCTGGATGCGGCGCCGTAAATGCTGAATCCACCTATGGTTACATAATCAGCAGCGACAAGGATCGCCGGCTGAGTGGAAGAGGCGGCGTGAATAATGGTGTTCTCGTATCCGCTTTCTGATTCGAGGGTAAGGTCTTCAAGCGAGATGAGGATATTTTCAGTGTAGATTCCTGACCCGTGGCCGGTCTCTGATGATCCGACTATAATTGTGACAGCGTTGGGATCTGTCACGGCCGCCGTTTGAGCGGCGTTCACGGCCGACTGGATTGTTGTGTAGGCCGTTTGCCAACTGAGGCCATCCGTATTCTCGCCGTTGTCTGCTACGTATAAAGTCTTTGCAGATAAAGGGATACAGATCAAAAGGACCAGCCCCCCCCACAAGGGCAATTGAACGTGTCTGGTGTTTCATTACCCAACCTCCCTAACAAAATTAGCATTTTTTGAGTTATTTCTATTAAAATGGATAAGATATTATAAATCAAATAGTGCTAAAAATCAATTTTTATAGGGTTAAATTAGAAGAATTTTATACAGATACTCTGTATCCAATAAACCTGATTATCTTTCCTTTCTTTGTTGAATCCGGTCAGGTTGATTGAGATTGCCTGTACAAGAAGGCAGTTCTTCATTTCATGAGTCCGATAAATGAAATCGTGGATTCTGTTTTTTTCTAAAAACCACCCTATCGGTTAAAAAGTTTATGTTTTATCGGTGTTTGGGTCTTCTTTGTGATTTTTCTGAATCGGCTTATTCTGTATGTCGAAGAGCCAATAGAGCGGATCTTCAAAGGACAGTCAATGAACGGTATCAGCGTTTTAAAAACCGGTTTTCGCATCGGTGGAACGGGGATTTTGACCCTTCTGTTCTGTATTCTGTTCATCTTCGCTGTGGTCAGCAGCAGTATCGGCATCTGGCTGGTTTTTCAGCCGTGGTATCAGAAAACGATGGGTCGGCAGGTTGATGAATACAGCAGGGCTATTGAGAATCGGATTCAGGATTCCGGGGCGCTGTCTGTGATCCAAACCCTGGGGGCGACGCATCCGGATTTGATCCGGGCGGCGGGTGGAACGGTTCAGGAGGCCGTTTCGGTACAGGAGGTTCTTGGGCGGATCCGTGAAGAAAATGGGGCCTGCGCGGTTTATGTCCTGAATGCAGAGGGGGTTGTTCTGGCGGTCAGTTCTGAGGATTCCGAACAGTTTGTGCGGGTCGGAGAAAAGAGTCAATCGTCCGTCTGTTTCGAATCCGCCCGGCAGGGCGGGCATTCATTTTGCCTGATTTTGGGGGATCGCCGTGATCAACGGGGTCTTTGTTATGCCGGTCCGATTTATGATTCCGCTTCGGGGGACCGGCCGCGGCGTGTAGCGGGTGTTCTGGCCCTGCGAAAAAACGCGGACGAACTGGACCGTTTTCTCCGCTCATTTCCCGTTCCGACGGCGCTGGTTTCTCCGGAAGGTATTGTTTTTTCATCGAATCAAGCGGCCTGGATACGGAAACCGATTTTGGCGGACTCGCATGCCGGCGTCGCGGCGGCGGGAGATTCCGCGGAACCGGTTCGTCTTTTGAAAAACCGGTTTTCGCTCATTGACTGGCAGGGGCGTAAGTTCCGCCTGCATCAAAAACCGATTCGCATCGGTCCGCCCGGCAGCGCCTGGAATGTGTGGGCGCTGACGCCGCTGGTTCCGGAAATCTTTTTCCCGATTCTTCTGCTGGGTAATTCGATCGGGATTGTTTTATGCTGGCTGCTTGGGCTGAGCGTCATTCACCGGATTCGGAGACGGCAACGACGGCATGTTTTGTCCGCTGAACAGGAAGTTCTCGACCGGATCATTGACAGCGTCTCGATTCCGACGTTTGTGATCAATGAGAATCATGTGGTTACGCATTGGAACCGGGCGTGCGAGAAACTTACCGGGGCCAAGGCGGATAACGTACTTGGCACGAAAACGCATGCCTCAGTGTTTTACAAAGAGCAATCCGATACCCTGGCGGACCTGGTTCTTCGCCGGCGGTCGCAGGAGGAAATCAGGCAGGTGTACGGTGAAACGCTGTGCGCTTCGGAGCTGCTGGACGAATCGTATGAAGCGCAGCGGTATTTTCCGGAACTGGGATCGAAGGGCAAATGGCTGTTTTTGACGGCCGCCCCGCTGTATGATATCCGGGGTCGCCTGTGCGGGGCCATTGAAACGCTGCTGGATATCACCGAGAGCAAGCAGCATGAGGCCGCCCTGAAGACGACGCTGCATACGGTGGAGACACTGCTGGCCAAAGTGCCTTTCGGTTTGGTGCTGGTGGACAAGTCTCGAACCATCCGTCGGGCGAATCAGGCGGCGCTGGATATCCTCGGCAAAACGGATGAGCAGGTGGTCGGCAGGGCCTGCCACCGCGTTCTTTGCCCGCCGGACCAGGGGTCCTGTCCGGTCTGGGATCAGGGCCGGTCACTGGAGGGGGTGAAGATGGAAATCCGGGGACGGGACAACCAGCCGGTTTGGATTCTCAAGACCTCCTTCCCGATTCTCCTGGATGGCGAGGAACTCCTGCTGGAGGCGTTTATCGACATTACGGAGATGGAAAAGGCCGACGAGAAGATACGGCGTGAATCAGCCAAGCTTTCTTCGATGATCTCCGGTATGCAGCAGGGGATCGTCTTCGCGGATTCGACGGATACGATTATCGAAGTCAATCCCTATTTTCTGAAACTGGCCGGGAAAGAACGGGAAAAACTGATCGGCAGGAAGCTGTCGGATATTCATTCGCTGGAGACCCAGACGAAAATCCAGAAAATGATTCGCTTTTTCCGGGAGAATCCGAACAGCCAGACGATCGGCATTGAACGGGAGATGTTCGGCCGCATTACGGAATTGCGGGTTCAGCCCATCTATTACACGGATGGCGCGTACGCCGGGGTACTTCTGAACGTAATTGATGTGACCGACCTGGTTGTGGCCAAGCGTCAGGCCGAGGCGGCCAACAAAACCAAAAGTCAGTTCCTGGCGAATATGAGCCATGAAATCCGAACGCCGATGAACGCGATTCTCGGTTTTTGTGAGCTGCTGGGAGCGACGGCTCTTGAGGAGGAGCAGGCCAATTATGTCGAGGTTATCTCCAACAGCGGCCGCAGTCTCCTGCAGATCATCAATGATATTCTTGATTTTACCAAGATCGAGGCGGGCAAGCTGTCCATTGAAAAAACGCAGTTTGGGCTTCGACCGTTCTGTCGGCACATTGAGCAGATGATGAGGCCGATTGCGGAGAAAAAGGGCCTGGACTTTGAATTTTTTGTCGATGAGAACCTGCCGCCCATTGTCGAAACGGATTCCACGCGGCTGAATCAGTGCCTGATTAACCTGATCGGAAACGCCGTGAAGTTTACGGACAGCGGGTATGTGCATATTCACCTGGCCTGGGAAAAAGGCGCTGACGGCAGGGGGCGACTGTGTATTGATATCGAAGATACCGGGATCGGAATTCCCAAAGAGAAACAGAAGGATATTTTTGAGTCCTTTACGCAGGCGGACAGTTCCACGACGCGGAAGTTCGGGGGTACCGGACTGGGGCTGTCGATCACGCAGAAGCTGATTCACCTGATGGGAGGCGAATTGCTGCTCCAGAGCCGTTTCGGTCAGGGGTCTGTTTTTACGGTTATTCTGCCGGCGGACCTGACCGATGCCCCGGTTCAGGAGGAGCTGGATTTCGGATCGCAACAGCGGCTTCCGGAATTGTCAGCGGGTGAGAAAAACGACTGGGCCCAGCCCGGTCAGCTTCCGGAGGCAAGGCCTTCGGAGTCGGTCTGTGCGCATGTTCTCGTGGCTGAAGACAGCAAGGCCAACCAGGTGTTTATGAAAAAGCTGCTTGAACGCTACGGGATCCGGGTGGCCCTGGCGACGAATGGGAAAGAAGCTGTTCAAAGGGCGATGCTATATGAGTACGACCTGATTTTCATGGATATGGAAATGCCGATTATGACCGGGTACCAGGCGGCCGGCATTCTGCGTAAACAGAAGCTGCAGACGCCGATCATTGCCCTGACGGCCAATGCTCTGCAGGGGGATCGGGAAAAATGCCTGGCGGCCGGATGTGATGATTATTTGTCCAAGCCCGTCAAGGCCAGGGAGTTGGCTCGGGTTGTGGCCCAGCACCTCTCGCGTCGGATCGATGTCCTCTCTCGGCAGGCGGAATATTTGCGGGAACAGGCCGAGCGGATTGCCGCGGATGCGATGGGGAAAAACCGATCCGTTCCGGATGCGGCGCCCAGGCAAAAGACAAAGGATAGTCCGCAATCGTAAGGTCCGCGGGGGCTGACAGCGGCAAATTACGGTTCGGATTCGGGTTGAGCCAGGGACAGGTTCAGGATTTGCTCGGCGTGGGAAAGGGGGACAAGTCCGATGGCGGCAAGTTTTAATCGCTTTTGGGAATCCATGAAGAAAACGCAGGGGAAACCGTCCGGCAGTGAATAGGGCTCCGGCAGAAAGTCCACCGAGAAAAGATCCAATGAGGCCGTATTGTTGCTCATGAATTCTGCGATGGAATCGGGGCTTTCTGCTGTAAGGCCGAGAAGGATGGGGTTGTTGTTCTTTCTGTCGCTTGAGAAGGGCTGAAACTCTTTAAGCTGCATCCGAAACGGGGGATACCAGATTGCTCCGATTACGATAATGATTTGTTTGTTCTCATAGTCGCTTAGTTGCCCGATTTTCCCGTCCGGATGAATAAACTTTAAATTGGGAAGGTTTTTGCCCTGCCAATCCGGCAACACAGGTTCCCATGTGTTCCGTTGATTGATTACGCTGTCCAGCGATGGGTATGGCTGCGCGGTTCCTTTGAGGTTTTTGGTAATTAAAACAGGCAGGGGTTCATTTCCGTGTTTGGAGAGATTTTGGCGATAGAGGATTGCCATTCCCGTCAGAAGGATTCC
>JAHDQI010000234.1 GCA_018433925.1 Phycisphaerae bacterium
AAAAAATAATTCTCATTATCCTTGGAATTTTGAATATCTCTGCAAAAAGTGAAATGAATGTGAGTTTTTGTGATGTTCGTAATCACCATTCCACAATGAGAACACGATGTACCATCGTATCCCCATAAAGTGCAACATAAAGGACAAATCTTATCGGAAGCAAGGTCGACAGCCATTTTATCTCCTTTCAAAAAATGTGATTCCTCCATAAACGAAAAAAACATTCATTTGCGATTGGAATAGACACACGTAACAAAATATCACACTGGCCGGCCGACTCGCAGTTCAGAGCCTGTAAAGCGATAGAAAAACAAGTCCGCCTTCGCTAAAGCAGCGGCGTGACAATCTTCGTCCATCGCTTTTGCTCTGAACGAAGACTGGAGGCGGGGGGATTCGAACCCCCGTCCCGTGACATTTCCAGTCAGGCATCTACATGTTTAGTCGCTTCTTGTCATTCGCTCAGCCAGGCGCCAAACGACAGGCCCCTGTCCTCGCTATCCCGCGAAGGTCTCGCTATCCGGCCGCGGGAAGGCCTTCAAGCCAGCTCGCTGTTCGACGTCAGCGGCAGACCCACGAGCAAAGTCTGCCGGGACGGGCCGCGTTATTTACGCAGCCATTGCATACTGGTAGTTGCCAGTTAATTAGTGTAGCGGATGATTAGGCAGGCCAACCGCTATCCTGCACATGCAGCCCAACCTTCTACCTGTCCGGTCGAAGCCATTCGCCCCCGATTCACTTGCCAAAGTGCACATCCCCCCGATTATACCCGATCCCCCCAAACAGGGCAACAGGTTCATAAAAAAATATCCGCCCCGCCTCCAAAACAGCCGGCTACGGCGATGCGGCCGATTGCAAACAAACCGGCCCGACGCCCTCCTGAGTCATGACAACCGGCCTGATACGGCCGTCCGCTTCATAGTCAATAAGCTCCGCTGCGATTTTTCGCGAGCCCCGATACGGTCCCTCCCCTTCGACGTTTTCCCAGCGATGATAAAAGAGATACCACCGATCCGCGGAAGGAATATACAAAAAGGAATGGTGACCCGGCCCTTTATACGTCTCGTTGCCGGTCAGGATGGCCCCCTGATAATCCCACGGCCCAAGAGGACCCGGGGCCATGGCATAATGCACGGAATAGGAACTTTCCCGCCATCGGCCGTGACTGTAAGACAGATAATACCGGCCATTTCGGAAATGCATGAAAGCCCCCTCTGTAAAGCGCGGCGGCGTCTGTACTTCCATCTCGCTCTTCAAACCGATCAGATCATCCGTCAACTCAAATACGCGCAGTGTTGCGCCTGCACTGCCCCCGGCATAGAGATAATACCGGCCCGAATTGGGATCTCTAAACACCATCGGATCGATCGCCTCAAAGCCCGGCTCCCCGTTGTCGGACAGCAGCGCACGGCCGCGATCGGCAAACGGGCCGTCCGGCGACCGGCCAAAAGCCACACCAATATGAGAGGGTTTGGGACCCACAGAATAGTAAAAATAATAAGTGCCGTCTTTTTCAATGAGCGAAGGAGCCCAGGCTCTTTTGCCGGAAGGAATCCAGTCGATCTGCTTAAAATCCAGGATCGGTCCGTGCCGCTGCCAAACGAGCAGGTCCGGGGAAGAGTACGCATAAAACAGGTTGTGCGGCCCGGAAGTCGGATACAGATAGACAACCCCCTCGATCAATACCGCATGCGGGTCCGCACCGGTAAGGATGGGATTTTCCGCCAGGCCCAAAGAAGCCGCCGACAACCAGACGGCACATCGATAGAAAAGCTTCAGCATAAAAACTCCGATTCCATCAGGATGCGGCTTATAACGCCAATACACAGGAAAATCAAGAACAAAACAGAAGCGCCACCCGCTCAAAACCGGCGGCTGCGAAGGATCGAAACCAGCAGCCAGATCCCCATCACCGCCGCCGTCAGATACCCCAGAATCCCCAGCGCCTCCAGCGTAATAAGCCCCAGCACCGTCCCCTCCTGCGGCACCAGCATACTCGAGGCAATCAGCAGCGCCGCGATAATCACCGCAAAAGCAATCCGGTTCGAACTGTTGCCAAGCGTCTGTTCCAGCTCCTCCAGGTGCTCATGGTGCACATGAATCTTAAACTGCCCCCGCCTGAATTTGCTGATAATCGCACCCGCATCCTCCGGAAACCGGCCCGCCAGGTCTCCCGCCCCCTGCGCCGCACGGCTGAGCTGCCGAAACACCGCGCTCGGCTTGATCTGCTCAAAACTGAACCGGCGGGCATACGGCTTCAAATGCTCGATAATCTGAAACTCCGGATCCAGGCCCGTCGCGAACGATTCAATCGTCATCAGGCACTTGAGCATCAGGGTAAAATCACGGGGCGGCTCAATATGATGCTCCCGCATTATATCAAACCCCCGGCCGATCGCCTCCCCGAACGGAATCTCCTTCAGCGGCAGACTCGAATACGAATCCAGCAGGTCCTCCAAATCACGCGAAAGCTCCACCATGTCCGTACGGTCGTCGATCAGCTCCGCACGTTCCAGCCCGCCCAGCATCTTGGAAGCGTCCCCGTGTACAATCGAAAGCACGATCGTCTGCAGAAGCTGGCGATCCTGCCGGCTCAGCCGCCCCACCTGACCAAAATCCAGCGGAGCCAGCACATTCTCCTGCATCACCAGAAAATTGCCCGGATGCGGATCGGTATGAAAAAAACCATGATCGAAAACCTGCGTGAGAACAAAGTCAGCCCCCCGGCGGGCAAGCGCCTTCAGGTCATAGCCCTCATTCTCCAGACGCTCCACCCACGACGGCTTAATCCCGTCGATAAATTCCATCGTCAAGATCCCCTCCGAGCAGTACGCCTCAAACACCTCCGGCACATGCACCGTCGGATCGTCCGCGAAATTCTTTCCAAACCGCTGCAGGTTCCTCCGCTCACGCGACAGGTCCACCTCTTTTTCAACCGCCTGGGCAAATTCCCGAACCATCCGCTGGGGATCAAAACCCCGCGCATTTTTCATCCGGGTCTTCAGCAGCGCCGCCAGGTCCTCCAGCATCTCCAGCTCCGTCCGGATCACCTTGACAATCCCCGGCCGTCGAATCTTCAGCACCGCCTCACGACCCTCCTTCGTCCGAGCCCGGTGCACCTGCGCAATGCTGGCCGCCGCGATCGGAACCGGGTCAATATACGCAAACAAGGCCTCCGGATAATCCCCCAGTTGCTGCCGGACTTCCTCCCGGATCGTTTCATATTTTTCCGGCTTGACCTGATCCTGCAGATGTTCCAGTTCCTCGATAAACTCCGGCGGAACAAGGTCCGGACGCGTACTCAGCAACTGGCCCAGCTTGATAAACGTCGGCCCCAGTTCCTCCATCGCCAACCGCACCCGACGTGCCAGCGAAGACTGCGCCAGCTCCTCCCGCCGGGTCGAAGGCAGGCCCTTCGAGCCCAGCCCCACCTTAAACCGACGCGCCATGATCCCGGCCAGTTCCTCAAACCCGTACTTGACCAGTACGGCCATGATATGACGGAACCGCGCCAGGTGCGCAACCGTACGCTTCATTCGAAAGAAAAGGCCTCGCACCGCCCTGATCCTGCCTATCGGCTCAGTGCCTGATCCAGTTTTTCCTCGAGCCGCTTCAAATCATCCTTCGTCGCCAGCGGAAGCTGACTCATCGCCTTGTGAATCTGATCCGAGATGATCTTTTCCAGGTCCGCCCGGCTCTTCTCGGCCGTTTCCAGCAATTCCTTCACGAACCCGCTTTTTTCCTCCCGCTTGGCCTTGCCCTTCTCCACATACTCATCAAAAATCTGCTCGGCCCGTTCCTTGGTCATGCTCATCGCACCCAGTCCCGCCAGAAAAATCTTATCCAGTGTCTCAAACATGCTCGGCTCCCTTCTCAGTTTGAAATGAACAATCCGAGGCCGCGACCCATTCGCCGCCGTCAATCTCCATTATACCACCATAAACCGTTTTCGCAAGAATCTTTACAAAAATCCAGCCCCCTCCCGATCCCGCCGCCGCCGCCGGGCCCGGATTCAGATTGATCTTTTCCGCCGGACCGATACAATACCAGTCAGAAACCGGCACCGACTGCAAACTCCAGGGAACAGGAGATCGAAACTGAACCGAGTCCAAAACACCCCATCCGGCGCTCAGGCCGCCAGGTTCGGAACCTTCGGCGGCGTTTTTACGCCCAGTGTCCTGACCATCCTCGGCGTCATCATGTTCCTGCGATTCTCCACCGTCGTCGGTTATGCCGGCCTGTGGACCACCCTGCTGATCCTGCTGGCCGCCAAGGTCATCACCCTGACAACCGCCCTGTCCATCTCGTCCATCTCCACCAATATGCGCGTCCGGGGAGGCGGCGCCTATTACCTCATCAGCCGAAGTCTCGGCGTGGAGTTCGGAGGCGTCATCGCCGTCTTCTTTTATACCGCGCAGGCCGTCGCCGTCACCCTCTATCTCGTCGGGTTCACCGAAGCCCTCCTGTCGGCCTTCCCCGGCATCCCCTTTTCCTATCGCACCGTCGCGACCCTGACCAACATCATCGTCTTCGCCTGCGTCTATATCGGCGCCGGATGGACCATCCGCATTCAATACGGCATCCTGGCCGTTCTGATGGTCTCCATCGGGTCCTTTTTTCTCGGCGCCTGGCAGCAGGCCTCCCCGGCCACCCTCCAGTCCAACCTGATGCCGGACTGGAAGGCCGAATACACCCTCCCCTTCCTCTTTGCTCTCTTCTTCCCGGCCGTCACCGGAATCATGGCAGGCGTCAATATGTCAGGCGACCTCAAAGACCCCAGCCGGTCAATCCCCAGGGGCACCTTCGCGGCGATCTTTTTTACCGCCCTCATCTATGCCGTCCTGGCCGTTATGCTGGCCGCAAGCAGTCCCCGCGAAGTCCTCACCGGTCCGGGATTCGTCATGGAGCAAACCGCCAGTTCAGGAAAGCTGATCTATGCCGGCGTCATTTGCGCGACCCTCTCCTCGGCCCTCGGCAGCATGATGGGAGCCCCCCGAATCCTACAGGCCTTCGCTCAGGACAATATCTTCACCTGGCTCCGCTGGTTCGCCGTCGGCAGCGGACCGGTCAACGAACCCCGGCGGGCCGTCGTCATCACCTTTCTGATTGCCCAGCTCGGGATCCTCGCCGGAGATCTGAACCGCATCGCACCGGTCATCACCATGTTCTTCCTCCTGACCTACGGCACCATCAACCTGGCCTGCTTCTACGAAAGCATCACCCGAAACCCCAGCTTCCGCCCCACCTTCAAAATGAACCACTGGTTCCTCGCTCTCATCGGAACCCTCAGTTGCCTGGCCGTCATGTTCCTGATCAACACCCTCTGGGCCGTCATCGCCATCGTCCTGGCCGCCGGCATGTTCCTGCTCATCGAACGCGCCGAAATCGTCGTCCAGTGGGGAGACCTGACCAGCGGAATGGCCTTCCAGCGAGCACGCAAAGCCATCCTGCGACTCGAAAAAGAACGCTATCATCCCAAAAACTGGCGCCCCTCCATCCTCGCCCTCAGCGGCAACCCAAAAAGCCGCATCCACCTGGTCAGCTATGCCTGCCTGTTATCCGCCGACCGCGGCATCGTATCCCTCGGACAAATCATCACCGGCCAGCTCGAAGACCGGCTCACACGCCAGATTGAAGCCGAAAAAATGCTCCGAAAATTCATCGCCAGAGAAAAACTCCAGGCCTTCCCCGCCGTCGTCGTTGATGAAAACTTCGCCGATGGACTCAAGGCCCTCATCCAGTGTCACGGCATCGGGGGACTGCGACCCAATACCGTCCTGATGGGGTGGAGCCAGGATACCACCAAATCGGAAACCTTCTCCATGATCCTGACCCTCGCTCAGAAAATGAAACGAAACGTCCTCGTCGTGCGATGTCAGCAGCAGCAGGAAAAATGGGACCCGCAACGCGGGGCCATCAATATCTGGTGGAACCATCCGGCCTGCGGACCCATGATGCTCCTGTTCGGATTTCTACTCAAGGAAAATCAGCAATGGAGAGACTGCCCCCTGCGCATCCTCCGCACCGTACCTCCCAAAGCCGATGTCGAAAACGTCACCGCCGAAATGCGGGAAACCCTCTCGGCCGCTCGCATCAGGGCCGACATCGTGGTCCTGCCCACAGAAAACCCCATCCGGGCCGTCAGGCAGGCCATGCAGCCCTCCGCCGTCCTCTTCGCCGGAATCGAACCGGCAGACACCGATAAGGCCTGCCCTCTCATCTCCTCCATGCAGGAGGTCGTCAACCTGCCCGGAGATGTAATCCTCGTCTGCAACGCCGGCGACGTATCTCTCTCGGCCTGAGGCGCCCGGCAAACACCGCCTCCCCCGTCAAAAAGCCCAGTTCTCACACAGCGCCGCCAGGTCCGCCAGGTCCACTTGCCCGAAATCGGTAATGTCCGAATACTGACCCCAATAATTCGAAATGCTGCTGCCGGACAGCCAGTGCTCGGCCAGCACTCGAAAATCAAACAGATTGATGCTCCCGTCCAGATTGGTATCGCCCCGGTCCATCCGGTAAAAAAACGGTTCCACACCATAGATAGAATGCACGGCGGCAAAGAGCAACGTATTGCGAATCACACTCAGATACAGGGGCTGCGTCTTAAAATGACCGAGGGTACTGACGCCCTCCCAATCAGACAGGGGAACCGTACCGCCTTCCGTCCCGTCCGAAATCCATGGCTGCCCCTGCCCCCCGACGGCCAAATCCAGAAACAGCAGATCATTCACAATCGCCAGGGCCTTCACGTCAATGTCCGCCGGACCCGGCGCAATGTCTTTCAGGATATAGGTTCCCGCTTCCGTTCCGTCCGTCCCCCACAATTCCACGCCGTGGACGCTGTCCCGGCAGGAAAAGTACAAGCGGTCACGATAGACCAGGACAGGACTATAAAAAATACCGCTGGGGTTGATATCAATCCCCTTGACTTTCACCGTTCCCTCCGGGGTCCCGTCTGTCTTCCACAACCCGACCGCGTGCACCCCGTCGTTGACAATCAGATACAGTTCATCCTGATACGCCCCGATAAAATACCCCTCAAAAGACTCCCCCGGCCGAAAGTCTTTCAGAACAAACGTACCCGCCTCGCGGCCGTCAGTTACCCACACTTTATACTGCTGCAGCGATGCCGACGCCAGGAACAAAACCTTGTCCCCAAGTGGAAACAGATTGCCGGGAGAGGAACCGCCCGTTCCGGGGCGGATATCTTTGACAATCTCGGTGCCCCCCGGCGTCCCATCCGACTTCCAGAGTTCGCTGCCGCTGCTCGAATCCATGTTGCAGAAATAAAGAGCATCCCCGCTTTTGACAAGCTCTGCCCCTCGCGTCACGGGACAAATCCCGCTCGTCCCCGCCGCCGTCCCGTCGGTCTTCCAGAGCATGAAACCGCTTGCCGCATCACTCCCCAGAAAATAGATCGCATCCGCAAAGGTGATGAAGTCCTGCGGCGAATACGGCAGCGGAGTACTATGCAGCAGGGGATCGACCGAATGAACCCGGACAGTCCCCGCTTCAGTGCCGTCAGTTTTCCAAAGACTGCTGCCGCTGCCGTCATTGGCCCGAAAAAGCATAAAATCGTCAAATGGATAAAAAGGCACTCGGTTACTGACAATTCCGTCGGCGTTGCCCGGCCCAATGTCTTTGACCATCTCGGTAATCTCGGCACAATTGGTCTTCCAGAGCTCACATCCGAAATCCTTCGTTTTCGCATGGAAATATACCATCCCCTCAAACTCCGTAAAGCCATACGGATACGAAGATCCGTTAATGGACTGCCAAAAGGTTCCAATCGCCTTCGTGCCCTCCTGCGTCCCGTCACTTGAATACAATGTCTTCTCTGTCGTAAAGGTATGACTAACCCGAAAAAACAGCTTGTCATTTGAGCGGGTTAATGAGTAGGTACCAATCCCGTACGGTGTCTGCGGATTGTCCGGCATGACATCGCTGAGAACCTCCAGGGTGCCGCCGACTTCATCATAACAAAAAAGCTCGTATCCATACACCAAATGCCCCGCGATAAAATAGATCCGATCCTGAAACCAGGTGATGCCGCTCGGTGAATAACAATCTCCCGCGGCCGAGACCGCAACCGTCCCCGCCGCCGTGCCGTCGCTTTTCCAAAGACGATACGTGCCGTACGTGCTGGTTTTCGCCCCAAAATAGAGCGTGCCCTGAATATCGACAAGGTTTTCCGGATAAGAGCTGCCGCTGCTGGGGGCGATATTCTTGACCATCGCGGCCTGGCCCGTCAGGGGATCCACTTTCCAGAGCTCACAGCCGTACGCGTCTTCAGCCCTGAAAAAGACAAGGTCGCCGACCGGCGTAAAAAACCGCGGATAAGAAGACCCCGAAGGATTGATATCCATCAACAAACCGCTTCCGGCCGCCGTTCCGTCCGACCAATACAACTCTCCGTTGCAACTGAAAAACAGCCGATCCCCCGCGCTGGTAAGAAAGGAACAGGCGCCCTCCATGATCTTTTCCGTCCCCGCTTCGGTACCGTCCGTAGCAAACAACCCGACCCCGGCCGCATCGCGGGCGCAAAAATACAGCTTCCCGTTCATCTCGGCAAAATAGTAATCAAAGGCCCCGTCGCCGCTCGGATTGAGGTCCTTAACCAGCCGCGTCCCTTCGCTGCTTCCGTCCGAACGCCACAGTTCCCTCCCCTGAATCCCGTCCCCGGCCATAAAATACAAAACACCGTCCATGACATTCAGCCAGTCCGGGTTGGACGAGGCCGAACCCGGATAAATATCCTTAACCAGCACCGTCCCCGCCGCGGTCCCGTCGCTTTTCCACAATTCCCGGCCGTGCACACCATCCTGAGCCGTAAAAAAACAAAGCCCGTTCATCGCAACAAGATCAGTCGGAGCGGACCCTTCAATCCCCGGGAAAATGTCTTTTAAAAGAGTCGTCCCTTCCGAGGTACCGTCCGAGATCCACAATTCAGGCCCTTCCTCAACGGAGGTCCCTGTCATAAAGGTCAGCCCCCCGGCCGCGGTAAAAGACCCAACTCCGCCAGCAGAAACAACCGGCTCGTAAAGATCCCCAATCAACTGCGGCCCATCACCCCGCGCAAAAAAACCAATCGAAAACAGAAGAAAAACCGGCAGGCCCTTAAAAAAACCATCCTTTCTCATGACTCCACCCTTACTAAAAAAACCTCGCATCCACCCTATTTTCACAAGACACAAAAAAATGCCGCCTTATAATATCGATAATTGTACAAAAGCGGCCGCCGACTCGTCAAGCTAATTCTCTCCGGCTCCGCAAAAGCCCCTTGCTCCCCCGCCGCTCGACAATATCCTTGCAGAAGCCGAACGGTTATGATATATAGGAAAGAGTGCTTCAGCCCTTCTTGCGGCCGAAAATGGCGGTTTTGCGGGAGAAAAGAATACAGAATGATCAAATTTCACAATTTTGACGAAGTGCTTGACTTTGCGATCCTGCAGGAACAGGCCGCACAGCAGTTTTACACCGCGATGTCAGGCCGTGTGCACGACCCGGCCGTAGCGGAATTTTACCGCCTGCTCGTCGCCGAAGAACGAGAGCACGAAAACAAGCTCCAGGCCCTCAAAGGCAATCCCTCCACCCTTCGACCCCCCGACCTCGAAGACCTGGTCGAAAGCGGCTATCTCAAGGCCCTGCCCATCCCTCCCGACATTACCTTCAAAGAGGCCGTCAAGCTTGCCATGAAAAAAGAGAAGTCCGCCCATCAGTTGTACAGCGTGCTGGCCGATAGGATCGATCAGGAAGACCTCGAACAGCTCTTTCGGGATCTGGCCTGCCAGGAAATCGAACACATGAAATATTTCCAGAAGGAGTTTGAGGCCATTCGGCTCGCCGAAACCTGAACGGAACTCAACCGGAAAAGATGCCGTAATGGGGGTAAAAATGCAAAACCGAATGGAAAAGACTTGACAGTGCAGGCACTCCCCCGATACGATAACCGGCCTTCTAAGTCCTTTTTTCTGGAGATATGCGGTGCGAAATCATAAGTGGTTCATCAGTTTGGCAGGACTCACAACAGCCCTCGCTATCCTTGTCGGATGCAGCGACGATCCCTCCAATCAGGCCAACCAAAACATACAGAAAAAAACCGCCGAAGCGATGGAGGTACTGGTAAACAAAAGAGATACCGAACAAGCCAGAACCCGGCTTGCCGCCGCTCGATCCATTCGCGCAACAGGGCTGGCAAAAGATTCTGCCTTTCTGGCCTCCGCAAATCTCGAATTAACCGAAAGCCGGCGGCAGGCCGCTGACCTGAATCTGCTCAAGCCCCCCGCCCGCAAAGAACTCATCGCCATCCACGAGCAGCTCGACCGCATTCTAAAACTTCAGCTTCAACACAGCCAGACCCAACGGCTTATTATCTCTTCGGATCAGGAAATTCTCGAACTGCGGCAGAACCTCGAAACCGGAACCGAGCTCATGCCCAGCTTGCATCAGCAACTGGCCGAGGCAGAAACCCGCCTCCGGCAGCTCGAAGCCCAACAGAACCAGTGGCAGCAGAAACAGGAAGAGGCCGACAGGCAGCTTGCGGCCCTCCAGGACCAGGCCGATGCCAAAATGAAAGAGGCCAAATCAGCCGCGGGATCGCTCCGGGCCGACCTCGAACAGGAAAGCTACAAGATTCTCCTCCGCAAAAAGACCTTCTATTTCGACAAACAGGAGGCCGTCAACCAGATCGATCTGCTCGACGATCAGATCGCCCTGCTCAGCCCCGTCGCCCAGCGCCTCGAAACCGATATCCTCCAAACCCAGGAAAAAATCCGCCGGCTTGAACAGTCCGAGGAACTGGCCCGCCTGCGGGATCAGCAGCGACAAGTGGCCGGCCAAATCGACCGCGAAACTGGCGTCCTTCGAGACCACCTGACCCGCTTCAGACAAACTGTGGACCACTATCGCCAGGCCGCCGATCAGGTGCTGGCCTCGCTCGATGAAGTCCTCGCGCAATACCAGACTGTACAGGCCAGGGACATCCAGGCCACTGTGTTATACAAAAAGGCACAGACACAGTCGCTGGCCGCCTCCGTAACGGCCGACCAGTTGCTTTTTGAATCCAGTCTCAGTTTGGCCGTCGAGGGCCTCCTTCACATCGTCGAAAACGAACAATCCCTGCTGGCCCTCCTGCAGGAAGGGTTTTTAACCGTCGCCGAAGATCAGCTTCTGGCCAAAGCCGTCGAAACATTCGACCAGGCCGACCAGACCTTCGAGCAGGCACTGGCCGCCGGACGGGCCCTCGGCGCTGATGCCGCCAGGCAGTTCACCCTCAATGTCACCAAGAGCCGCCTGCTCAATCTCCATACCAAGATGAAACTGGCCGATGCACTCGACCGCTACGAACTGGCCGAGCAGACCCAGACGGCTTTTAATCAGCAGCACGCCCAGGCCGTCGAGATCGGACCGGCCTTCACCCAGTCCGAAACGGCCCGCCTCCTCGAAAAGGGACTGAATTACATTCCGAGAATGCCCTTTGACAGCGAGCTGTTTTTCGAGTCCATCCGCCCGCGAATCTCCGCCTGGAGGCAGGCCCAGGGAACGCCCGATCAGAAAGAAGCCGTCGCACGGCAGACCCTCGCACAGATTGAACAATTAGAAGCCGAAGCCGACGAAAAACTTCTCGACCTGCTCCGCCCCGAAAAACAGGCCATCCAGGCCGCCATCGAAAGGGGCTTTGAGGAACTGATTTTCCCCGCCGGAGGCCCGGCATCCACAGACCCCAACAACCGATAACGCATGCGCCATCCGCCCAGGCGGCCGAAAAAAACTTGTGAAAGCCGCCCCGATTCGGTATAGTCCCTCTGTGCAATACCGAAAATACGGTTATGGATGACTGAGGCAGGTTATGAAACTGACAGATGTATTACGCCCCGAATGTATTCGCACCGGCGTGGTGTTCTCGGACAAGGCCATCGCCCTCTGTGAAATCGCCGCCCTGGCCAAGCGAAGCCCGCTCTGCAAACACATCTCCGAAGAGGATATCCTCGAGGCCCTTCAGGAACGAGAAACGCTCGGCTCCACCGCGTTCGGCGGCGGCGTGGCCATCCCCCACTGCCGCATCAAATCCATTACCGATTTCGTGGTAGGCATCCTAAGCGTACCCGAAGGCGTCGACTTTGAGGCCACCGACAGCCAAAAAGTCCGGCTGATCGTCTTTATCCTGGCCCCGGCCGAACGGCCCAACGCGCACATCCGGCTGCTCTCCTCCGTATCCCGAACCCTGCAAAATCCCAAACAGGTCCAGAAACTTATCAAGGCCAAAGACCCCGGCGCCCTCGGCCGTGATTTCATTCGCTACGCCGGAGCCGACATCCCACTCGAAATCCAAAGCCCCAACAGTCTCCTTCACGTCTTCGTCCAGGATGAGCATATTTTCGAGGAGATCCTCGCCGCCCTTTCCGGCCTCGAAACCGGTTCCCTGGCCGTCCTCAGCGCTGAAAGCGCACGCCGCTACCTGGCCGGCGTACCCCTCTATGCAGGGCTGGCCAAAAGCAAAAACCACTCGGTCTGCCGGGTGATTATCGCGATTATCGAACAGCGGCTGGACAACGAAATCGTCCGCCGAATCGAAGGCATTACCGGCTCCCTCAGGGAGTGCAGCGGCGTCATGGTCACCATCCAGCATCTGGCCTATACCGCCGGATCGCTCGAACCCTGACCCGAACGCCCCCGCAAGGCAAGACCGCCGGCAAAGCAAACAATAAGGAGACAGGCAAGGAGTCCGCGTGGCCGATCCAAAGATTCGTTTTTATTACAACTTGTCCTCACTGCTCCATTCCGGGGTGCCCATCCTCCGGGCCATCGCCTTGGCCGGCGGAAGCACCCCCGGCAGACTGCTGCGACTCTCCCGCCAGATGGAAAAGGAAGTCCGAGAAGGCATGTCCATCGCCGACAGCATGGCCGCCCACCCCAAAACTTTCGATCCCTTTGATATCGAAATGATCCGCGCCGGCGAGGAAACCGGACAGCTCTCCGAAATCCTCGCCGAGCTCAGCCGCTGGCATGACTTTCGGCAGCGCAACCGACGAACCATCCAAACCGGAATGCTGCTGCCGATCGCCATCATCCACCTGGCCGCCCTGCTCGTTCCCGTCCTCTCCCACCCCCGCTTCTACATGGGCGGCCCGGACCTGGTCGGCTATCTGCTCGGCATCCTGACTATCTTATCGTTTTTCTACATCCCCGCCGCCCTCTTCCTGGCCGTTGTCTTCCTGACCCCCAAAAAAGGCCCCCTGCGATGCGCACTCGATGCCCTCATCACCCGCATCCCCCTCCTCGGCAGTGCCGCGAGAAATCTCGCGATGAGCCGATACTGCAAAACCTTTGCCCTCACCTACGGCGCCGGCGTCCCCATCGTCAGGGCCGCCCGAATGGCCGCCGCCGCCTGCGGAAACGAATTCCTCTACCGCAAATTCAAAGGCGCCACCGAGGCCGCCGAGGCCGGCGAAAGCATGAGCGCCGGATTCTCGCGAACCCTCGACCCGGAGTTCCGCGAGTTATGGCTCGTCGGCGAAGAAGCAGGCCAGCTCGATTCCGCCGCCGAACGCCTCGGAAACCTCTACGCCCAGCGCGCCGAAAGCCGATTCCGCATCCTCTCACAAGCTACCCCCTGGGCCGTATACGCCGCCGTCAGCGCCTATCTGATCTACAAAATCTTCAGCTTCTATCTCGCCTATTACGGCCGCATTTTACAGGGTATGTAAGCGTTTTCGGACCCGAGGCAGCGGCTTTTTGTACAAATTACCCCGACATAACCGATATCCTTATAAAAAAGAGGACAAGACAGAAAGGACAGCCCTATTCGTCTTTCATACCGGCCATCTCAGCGATTGCGGACCGAGGCGGACTTCCGCCGCGTAATGAAACATAAGCTCTTTCGCAGCAAGGGAGTTATGCGCCTCTACATGGCCCCCAACGACCTCGACGGCCCCCGCTTTGCCGTCTCCGTCAGCAAAAAATGCGGCAAGGCACACCTCCGAAATCGCCTCAAACGGCTCGCCAGGGAGGCCTTCCGAACCGCACAGCAGGATATTCCCGCTGATTTTGACTATGTTTTAATTTTTACCCAAAAAATGTCGAAAACAGGGACAGAGAACGAACCCGGACCGGAAAAAATGACTTTTCAGGACGTGCAGGGTTCTTTTTTAAACATGATTCAGAGCATTAAAAGCGGATTGGATAAGTCCGGATAAATTGATGGCCGATGAAAAACAATTATACCCGGTCGGACAGGCCGCCAAAAAAGCCGGCGTCTCCCGTCAGAGTTTACAGTATTATCTGATGGTCGGACTGCTCGAACCAACCGAAGTGACCGCGACCGGGCGAAGACTGTTTGACGACGCGGCCGTCGATACTGTGCGGCTCATCCGAAAACTCAACAAAAGCGGCTACCCCCTGCGGGCAATACGAGACTTGTTTATGCAGAAAGACGCAAAAAAGAAAGGGCCGGCCAAATGACTGATTATGCAACCGTCCAGCGCCGGCGAAATATGATCGTCGGAGGATTCGTCCTCGTGGCGATTTGTGCCTTTTTTTGGATGCTGATGGTCTTCGGTGACCTGCCCATCGCCGTCAGCAAAATGCGGTCCTTTGAAGTCCTTATTAACTTCCCCAGCGCCCCCGGCATCCAGCGAGATACCCCCGTCCAGTACTGCGGATACCAAATCGGCCGTGTACTTAACGTCTCGCCCCCCCTGATCCACACCGACGACAAGGGAATCCCAATCGGCCACCTCGTCAAAGTCACCTGCCTGATCGACGAACAGTACAAGGATATCCCCTGGAACGTCGAAATCAAACTCATGCGAAGGGGACTCGGCAGCAGCTATATCGAATTTATCTGGGACCCGCAAATCCCCCTCATCCCCAAAGACCCCGACAACCCCAGGTCCGTCTATCTGACCGATCAGATGGTCCTGTCAGGAACCACCGGCATGAGCAGCGAGTTTTTCCCCCCCGAAGTCCAGCAAAAACTCGAAAATCTCGTCGATACCATCTCCGCGCTGGCCACCAACGCCAACCAGGTCATCGGGGACGAAGCCAACAAAACCAACATCAAAAAAACCCTGGCCCATATCACCGAGGCCGCCGGCCAGTTGAAAAGCACCCTCCGATCCATTGAGGATTTCTCTGAAACCGGAGAAAATCAGCTCATCCGAATATCAGATAAACTGGACCTTTCTCTGTCTGAATTTACCACAATCCTCGCCCGCATCAACCAGGGACAGGGCACCGCCGGACAGCTCCTCCACGACGACCGCCTCTATGAAAACCTCGTCGACAGCACACTCGAGCTCCAATTGGCACTCGAACAGGTCAAAAAATGGGCCTCCGAGGCAAGAGACAGGGGCATCCGACTGAAATGGTAAAATTTAAATATTATCGGACTATACCCATCCTGTAATTCGGGTTTCTAAAAAACCGCAGACCCGGCCCGATTAAAAACGAAAATGTTTTTTTTCAAAATTTTTCTTATTTCTTGACACCTATGGGGGATTTCCGGTACTTTACTGTACTTTCGGTCGGCGTAGACCGGGCAGAGAGACTCTATAACGAAACAGGAAAATACATTTTTGTAAAAACGGAGGTTCGTTTCTGTGAGTAAGGAACTGGCTCGCGAACTAATCGGCGCGGGCGTACATTTCGGTCACGGGGTCAGCCGGCGAAATCCCAAGATGGAACCCTATATCTTCGGCAAACGCGGCATGATCCACATCATCAATGTCAAGGAAACACTAAAGGGGCTGCTCATTTCAAAAAAGCTCCTTGCCAGGGTCGTTTCCGAGGGAAAAGACGTGGTTTTCGTAGGCACCAAGCGGCAGGCCCAGAAGGGCGTACAGAAAGCCGCTGAGCAATGCGGAATGCATTATGTCTCCCAGCGATGGCTGGGCGGCACATTGACCAACTTCCGCACCATCCGATCCCGGCTGCAGCGGCTCGAAGAGCTCGAAGAAATGGAAGCCGCCGGACGCATGGAAGAAGAAAGCAAAAAGCAGGGAGCACGCCTCAAACGGGAACTGCGAAAAATTAAAACCAACCTCGACGGCATTCGACGCATGAATCGCCTGCCCGGAGCCGTCGTCGTCGTCGATGCCAGGAAGGAATATATCGCCCTGCGCGAAGCCCGTAAACTCGGTATTGCCACCGTCGGTATCATTGACACCGATTCGGATCCCGATACCGTGGACGTGGCCATTCCCGCCAACGACGACTCGATCAAGGCCGTCGAAATTATCATGCACGAACTGGCCGCCGCCGTCGCAGAAGGCAAAACCATGGTGCGAGCCGCAGAGCCCTTAGAGGTCGGATCGGCCCCGCGACGCAGGTCGCGAAGACGGGTCCTGGCCAGTGCCTCAGACACCGAAGAAGAGGAACCGCAGCCGCAGGCAGCCGAAACCGCTCCGCAGCCGGAAGTATCAGAACCGGCCGGCGCTGAAAATCCTCAGTAATCGGAACGTCTTCTCATTTTCTTTGCACAAGGACAATGAGGCAAAGCGTGTTCTTTTGCCTTTTGACTCTGAAATAACAAAAACGAATTCGGCAATCGGGAGTGCAATTATTATGGCAGAAATAACCGCCGCAAACGTCATGAAACTCCGCAGAATGAGCGGACAGGGAATGATGGATTGCAAAAAAGCGCTGGAAGAAAAAGACGGTGATCTCGAGGCCGCCCTCGAACTCCTCCGCAAAAAAGGACTGGCCACGCTCGAAAAACGAGCCGCACGAGAAACCACTCAGGGCCGCCTCCTCAGCCGAATCAGCCCCGACGGAAAAACCGTCGCCATGGTCTCCCTCTGCTGCGAGACGGACTTTGTCGCCAAGAACGACGACTTCATCGCCGCCTCCGAGACGCTGGCCGATTGCGCCATGCGGGCCGCGGCCGATGCCGATCCCCAGACCCTGCTTTCAGTCGAAGTCGACGGAAAACCCTTCTCCGATATCCTGACCGAAACCGTCAGCAAAACCGGAGAAAAAACCGAAATCGGGGACTATGCCCGGTTTACCCTCGCCGGCAGCGGACTGATCGGCTGTTATGTGCACTTCAACGACAAGGCCGGCGCCATGGTCGAGATCGAAACCGACACCGACCAGACCGCCCAGGCGCTCCGGCAGGTCGCCAGTGAAATCGCCATGCACATCACCGCCATCAAACCCGCCGCCCTCGACAAGGACTCCTTCGACCCGGCCGTCATCGAGCAGGAACGGCAGATTGCCGCCGAACAGGTCAAAAACAAACCCGCCGAGATCATCGAGAAAATCGTCGACGGAAAAATCAGCAAGTTCCTCAAGGACAACTGCCTCGTGGACCAGCCCTTCGTCAAAGACGACAGCAAAACCGTCAGCGAGGTCCTCAGCGAGGCCGCAAAAGCCGCCGGAGGACAAGCCAAAATAAAACGGTTTGTTCGATTTGAAATCGGATAAAAAGGCGATATAATCAGGCATCGAAGACTCGCGTTTTCGGTGCCTTTTTTAACGGAATAAATGCGACACAACGCAGGCACAGTCATGGAACCGATACAATACAAACGGATTTTGCTCAAACTTTCGGGCGAAAGCTTCTGCACGCCCGGCGGATTCGGCATTGAAGGACAGGCCGTCGAGTCCATCGCCGAACGCATCGCCAACCTCTGCAAACTCGGACCCCAGGTGGCCATCGTCATCGGAGGCGGAAATTTCCTCCGCGGAGCCGCCTTTTCCAAAACCAGCCACATCCCACGAACCACCGCCGACTATATGGGGATGCTCGCGACGGTCATCAACGCCTGCGCCCTCCAGGAAACGCTCGAAAAAATCGGACAGCCCACACGCGTCCTCAGTGCCATCGAGGTCTCCGCCATCTGCGAACCCTTCATCCGACGGCGGGCCCTCCGCCATCTCGAACTCGGACGCGCCGCCATCCTCGCCGGAGGCACCGGAAATCCCTTCTTCTCAACCGATACCTGCGCCGCCCTGCGGGCCTCCGAACTCGGAGCCGACCTCATGATCAAGGCCACCAAGGTCGACGGCGTCTTTACCGACGACCCCATGACCAACCCGGACGCCCAGTTGATTGAGAAAATAACCTATCAGGATGTACTCGAAAAAAATCTGAAAGTGATGGATCCGGCCGCAATCAGTCTCTGCCGCGAAAACCGGATTCCGATCATCGTGCTCAATATTTTCAACGAAGGCAATATCACTCGCGCCCTCCGGGGCGAGCAGATCGGAACCCGAATCTGTGAATAAAAGGCCGATTCGACAGCGAAAGCAGGACACAACACAGCAGTAAGGAACAGAGCAATGCCCACAAAAACGATTCTTGCCGAACACGAAAGGAATATGCAGAAGTCCGTTGAGTTCCTCAAAAACGAGCTGCGCGCCGTTCGCACAGGCCGCGCCTCGCCCGGACTTGTCGAACACCTGCAGGTCGAGTATTACGGATCCATGACCCCCCTCAAGCAGTTGGCCACCATCGCCGTACCGGAGCCGGCCTCGCTGGTCATCAAGCCCTTTGATCCCTCCTGCGCCAAGGAAATTGAACGCGCCATCAAAAACAGCGAGCTCTCGCTGGCCCCCATCTCTGACGGGAAAATGGTGCGGCTCAATATCCCCCCCCTCAGTGAGGAACGAAGAAAACAGCTTGTCCAGCAGGTCAAACAAATGGGCGAAAAGGTCAAAGTCACCCTACGAAACATCCGCCGCGACGCAATCAAGCAGCTCGAGGATGAGGAAAAGAACAAAACGATTACGGAAGATGATCGGGACCGGGCCAAAAAGGAAGTCGATGAGCTGACCAAACAATACACCGACCAAATCGATGAGATTCTGACACAGAAATCCGCCGAGATCATGTCCGATTAGCCCCGGCCCCCTCATCTCAAAAAAGCAGCCAACGAAGGAGCATGGTAACGGGGAGAACGATCATGAATGCGCAGATCAAAAAACAGGGCACAAAAAAATCAAAAACACGTCGAAAATGGCTCTGGCTGGCCGCCCTCACGGTCGGGCTGTGCCTCCTGCTCCTGCTGATAACACCCTGGATTCTGTCCTCCTCCGGCGGCACCGCGTTTCTGCTCGGCCGCATCAACCGCTCGCTGGACGGAACCCTCGGCATGGAAAATCTCTCCCTCGGCTGGCTGGACGGCGTGCGGATAAAAAACCTGACCTTTGAAGACACCGACGGCCGTACCCAGGTCCGCGTCGATTCCATTACATCCCGACCCAAACTGCTCAAACTGCTCCGGGGACGCCTCTGGCTCGACCAAACCGTACTCGAACGGCCCGATCTAAGGATCACCCTGCCGCGGCCGGAGATCTCGCAGGTCGAAAAAAAACCGGCGCCCAAACCCCCGGCCGAAAAACCCTCCGATTTCCGCCTCGATTCGATGGACCTTCAGGTGCGAGAAGGCCGGGCCGTCATCGAACAAAGGCGCCCCGCGGCCGACCCGCTGCGGCTCGAAGTGAAAAATCTCGCTTCAACCGTGCGCCTTAACCAGCCCGGCAGCGAATCCTCCCTCGAACTGGCCATGGACCTCGGCAACGGACAAAAACAATCCTCCGTCCGCGCCAAAGGAACCGCCGAAACCACCGCCAAACAGTGGGGCCTCAAGGGCCTCAGCGGCCAATTCGAAATGCAGATTGATTCGCTTTCCCTCGAAACCCTCCGCCCCCTCATGGCCCTGGCCGGAAAAGACGTGGACATCGCCGGCACACTCAAGGCCGATGCGGAAGTCAGGATTGCAGACGGACAGATCGAAACCCTCAATGCCAGCGCCGTCCTCGACGACTTTCAGCAGGTCCTGGCCGGTAAAGTCACCCGCCTCGATCAGCCCGTCCGCGCCGAAGCGAAAATCTCCTCCAAAGGAAAAGACCTCCTGATCGACGCCCTCTCCATCCAGTCCTCGTTCTGCCAACTCGAAGGCCGCGGCGGCCTCAACGCCCTGGACTATACCCTCACCGCCGATCTGGCCAAAACCCAGCAAACCGCCGCTTCCCTCGTCGATTTCGCCGGATATGAAATCGCCGGCCTCCTGTCAGGCACCGGAAAAATCCGCCGCCAGGACGAGACCTTCACCGCCGTCGGACAAAATGAAATTCAAAACTTTGCCCTCCGGCAGGCAGACAAAAAAATCGCCCTCAGCCGCCTGACCCAGACAATGGATCTGGCCGTCACCCCCGGGGCCCGCCAACTCGAGATCACCGACCTGGCCCTCAGCACCGACCCCGCGCAGCTCCGCCTCACCGAAGGCCGCCTCGACTGGAGCCGGGCCCGGCCCGACCTGCAAATGAACGCCGCCGGAACCGTACACCTCAAAGAGGCCCGGCCCCTCGTCGATTTCTTCTACCCGCTGCCGGCCGACATCACGCTCGAAGGCCTCGCACGACCCGACCTGGCCGTCACCCTCAAAGACGGAAAAGCACGCCTCCGGACCCGGTCCACTGCCATTGACAATCTCAAAATCACCAAAACCGGAGCCGAGCCGTTTGTCAGCAAGACCGTCACCCTCAGGGCCGACGCCCTGCTCGACCTCGAAAACAAAACCCTCCTCGAACTGTCCGACTTCGAACTCATCAGCGACCCCGTCAAACTGCGCGGCACCCTGCAGAATACGCAGGCCGCCGGCCAGAATAAAATGTCCGGCCAAATGGACGCCGAATACGACCTCAAAAACATCTCAACCTTGGCCTCGCCCTTTCTGCCCGAAGGCCTGACCCTCGAAGGCAAGCGGCAGGACCGGTTTTCCTTCCAAACGGACTATCCGGCCGATCAACCCGAAAAAAAAATGGCCAACCTCCGGGCCTCCGGACAGTTCGGCTTTGATAAGGCCGAATACAAAGGACTCCACATCGGCCCGGCCCGCGTCGAACTCAAAGCCGAACAGGGCATCCTCGCACTCGACCTGGCCGATACCGTCGTCAATGAAGGCACCCTGCGCTTCGCCGGCGATATCGATCTGACCGCCCAACCGAAGACCCTGCGCCTGCGAAAGCCCATGAAAATCATCGAACAGGTCAACATCAACGACCAGCTCACACAAAACCTGCTCGAATATGTCAACCCGTTTTTCGCCGGGGCCACCCGCGTATCCGGCATCGCCGATTTTTCCTGCGACCAACTGGTCCTGCCGCTCGGCCCGGCCGAAAAGGACCCGCTGGCCATGCAGGCCGTCCTCGCCATCCGGCAAATGAACATGCGGCCGGGAGGAGGCCTCCAAAAACTCATGGAGGCCGTCGGAAGCAGCCCCTCGACCACAATGACTCTCCACCCGACCTCCCTGCGAATCCGCGACCAGGTCCTCCAATATGAAAAAATGCAGCTCGATATCGGAGACAACCCCATCGACTTTGCCGGACGAATCGGCCTCGACCGAAAACTCAATCTGACCATGCAGTTGCCCTGGACAATCGGCGGCGGCACCATCCGCTCCGGCCAGACCGCCGCCGACCGCATCACCGTCGCCGTCGGCGGAACCATTGACAAACCCGAAATAGACTGGGGGAAAATCCTCCAGCAGAACGTGGACCAGTTAATCCGGCAGGGACTCGAAAGACTCCTTAGATAAGGCGATTCAATATGAAAATCATTCAAAACATCAAACGATGGATCACCGCACCGACCGAGGAACTCGGAAAATGGACCCGCTTCCTGATCTTCCAGATCCGCATCTGGAGGCACTGCATCCGCCTGCTCGGCATCAACCGCTGCGGAACCCAGGCCGCCGCCCTCTCGTACTACACCGTCTTCGGCATCGTCCCCATGGCCATCGTCATGCTGATGATCTTCCAGATTTTCCCCGCTTATAAAGACATGGGCCAAAAGGTCCGCTCCCTGGCCTATGAACAGCTCAACCTGACCCACATCCAATACCCCGCCGATACCAAAGAAGCCGCCCCGCCCGACCAGACGCCGCAGGAGGACCCGGCGCCCCAGACCATCTCCATCGCCGAGAAGATTGACGAGATCTCCGACCAGTATATGAACCGTCTCAACGCCGGCGCCATCGGATTCGTCAGCGGCCTGCTGCTTATGTACGCGGCCATCAAGCTGTTTACCACCATTGAAAACGCCTTCAACGCGATCTACCGCATCTCCGCCGGCCGAACCTTTCTCCAGCGGATGATTAATTACTGGTCCCTGGTCACCCTCGGCCCCCTCCTGTTGGGGCTGGGCATCCACATCACCACCAGCTTCATGACCGCCAAAGGACTCCACCAGGGAATCATCCCCTACATCCAGCCCCTCTTCCCCTTCCTCATCAGCGTGCTGCTGTTTTTCTTTATGTATTACGTCCTGCCCAATACCCGCGTCAGCCCCGGCGCCGCCCTCTGGGGAGCCGTCGTCGCCGCCCTCCTCTGGACAGGCGCCAAGTACCTCTTCGGGCTCTACGTCACACGCTTTGTCCCCTTCAACGCCGTTTGGGGCATCCTCGGCATCATCCCCCTGACCGTCTTTTGGATCTACTGGACCTGGATTTTCATCCTCTTCGGCCTCCAGCTTACCTATGCTACCCAAAACCTACAAACCCTCGACGCCGCCGAGCTGGCCCGCGCCCGCCGTACCACGGATGCCTGCTTCCTGGCCAACGACCAGACCGTCACACGCATGATGGAGTTTGTCCTGAGAATCTTCGAGCAGAAAGACCAGCGACCCGTCAGCGTCGAACAGGTCGCCTCCAACCTGCGCATGCCCGTCGAATTTTCCCGAAAAGTCCTCGATCAGCTCGTCAAGGCCGGCCTCATGTGCCGGACGAACGAACCCTCCGACGGCTATGTCCCCTCCACCGACGGCGTGCACATCTCCCTGGCCGACATCTCACGAACCGTCGATGAGCTCAGCTTCGGCCGGGCCAATTCCATCGAAAACCCGCGAATGATCAGCGTCTTCCATGA
>JAHDQI010000436.1 GCA_018433925.1 Phycisphaerae bacterium
ATACCCCCTCGTCGCTGCGCGACACTCCCCCTTGAAAAAAAGGGGGAGAGCTTTATGCGGATCGCCTTCGGCGGGGCGCAGGGGGAGAGCTTTATGCGGAATGCCTTGGGGAGGTGTTTTCGGGGGTGGCGTGTGTTTTTGTTTTTTGTTAGGATGGCGGACGTTTCTGGGGCGGGTGTTCGCTTTTGTATTTTTGAAAGGGGTTTTTGATGTCAGTGACGGAAGTTGAGGCGGCGGTGATCGGGGCGGGGACGGCCGGGCTGGTTGCCGTTCGTGAGATTCTCAAGGTGACGGACCGGACTGTGCTGATTCAGGATGGTCCGATGGGGACGACCTGTGCGCGTGTGGGCTGTATGCCTTCGAAGGCGCTGATTCAGACGGCCGAGGATTATCACCGGCGGGGGTTTCTGGCCGCCAAGGGGATTTCGGGGGGCGAGGGCCTGTGTGTGGACGGGGCGGCCGTGCTGCGTCATGTTCGGAAACTTCGCGATCACTTTACGGAGGGGATGGTGGAAAAGACGCTGGGGCACGGGGAGAAGCTGATTGTCGGCCGTGCCCGGTTTCTGGATGCGCATCGTCTTGAAGTTGGCGGCCGTGTTATTCGTGCCGAGCGGATTGTGCTGGCGACGGGTTCGCGTCCGATTGTGCCGGCTCGGTGGGCGTCGCTGGGGGAGGGGGTGTTGACCAGCGATACTGTTTTCGAACTGGATCGGCTGCCGCGTTCGCTGGCTGTCATCGGGCTGGGGGTTATCGGGATTGAGCTGGGTCAGGCGCTGGGGCGGCTGGGTGTGGAGGTTGTCGGCGTGGCGCGTTCGGGGCGGATCGCGGGGCTTTCGGATCCGGAGGTTCTTGCTTCGGCGATGGAGATATTTTCGCGAGAATTTGAGATCTGGAGCGGTCATGCGGCCGAGGTGGAGTCCGCCGGCGACGGTCGGTTTACGGTCATCGCCGGTCCGCACAAGAAGACGGTTGACGCGGTTCTGGTCAGCATCGGTCGCCGGCCCAACGTGGACGGGCTGGGGCTTGAAACGCTGGGGGCGCCGCTGGATGAGCAGGGTGTGCCGGTGTTTGATCCGGCGACGCTCCGGGTGGGTTCGCTGCCGATTTTTATCGCGGGCGACGCGAACGGTCGCGATCCGATTCTGCATGAGGCGTGGGATGACGGGCGTGTTGCGGGGTATAACGCGGCTCGTGAGGAGGCGGTGTGTTTTCATCGCCGCGCGCCGCTGAAGATTACGTTTTGCGATCCGCAGATTGTGACGGCCGGGCGGCGGTTTTCGGAGGTGAAGGATTTGGAGATTGCGATCGGGCAATGCCGGTTCGCGGACCAGGGCCGGGCGGTGATTCGGGATCAGAATGCGGGTCTGCTTCGGGTTTACGCGGAGCGCGGAGGGGGGCGATTGCTGGGGGCGGAGATGGCGGCGCCGGATGGGGAGCATTTGGGGCATTTGCTGGCGTGGGCTGTTCAGCAGGGATTGACGGTTTTTGATATGCTTCGTCTGCCGTTTTATCATCCGGTCATCGAGGAGGGACTTCGCAGCGCTGTGCAGGCGGCGGCGTCCGAGGTGCGCGAGAAGCCGCGATTTTCGGAACTGGCTTTTTGTGATGAGTCTCCCTTGTCGTCGCTTTCGTGAGGGAGTTTGGGGTCGGGTTATTTGCGGCGGCCGAAGGTTGCGAGGGGGCCGGGGGTCTGGTATAATGAGGGGGGTAAACAGAAACGGATAGTTCCGGAGTGATTATGGCGAAATCGACAGGTTCAGGCAAAAAACGTGAAATGTGCAGTTTTTGCGGCCGTAACAAGCGTCAGATGGACGCGTTTGTGGAGGGGCCGGGGGGTGTTTTTATCTGCCCGGACTGTGTTGAATTGTGCTATAACATCGTGCGGCAGGAACGCCGGCGGCAGCACGGTTCGTCGGTAGTTTTTGAGGAGGTGCCCAAGCCGCGCCAGATCAAGGAATTTCTGGATCAGTACGTGATCGGTCAGGATCGGGCGAAAAAGGCGCTTTCGGTGGCGGTTCACAATCATTACAAGCGGCTGGTGCATACGGACAGCGAGGATGAGGATGTCGAGATTGATAAATCGAACATTCTGCTGATCGGGCCGACGGGTTCGGGCAAGACGCTGCTGGCCCGGACGCTGGCTCGTGTGCTGCATGTTCCGTTTGCGATTTGTGACGCGACGACGGTGACGGAGGCGGGGTACGTGGGGGAGGATGTGGAGAATTTTCTGCTTCGTCTTTTGCAGGCGGCGGATTTTGATATTGAGGCGGCCCAGCGTGGGATTGTGTATGTCGATGAGATCGACAAGATCGGCAAAACCTCACAAAATGTATCGATCACGCGCGATGTTTCGGGGGAGGGGGTTCAGCAGGCGCTGCTGAAGATGCTGGAGGGAACGATTGCGAATGTGCCGCCGCAGGGCGGGCGAAAACACCCGGAGCAGGCGTATATCCAGATTGACACGAGCCAGATCATGTTTATCTGCGGGGGGACGTTTGTGGGGCTGGAGAATATTATCAAGAAGCGGCTGGGCAAGAAGATGATCGGGTTTGGGTCGGAATCCGGGAATCAGCACGATAAAAAGGCCGATTATTCGGAGATTATCGGCCAGGCGACGCCGGAGGATGTGATTGAATACGGGATGATTCCGGAGATGGTCGGTCGGCTTCCGATTGTCACGACGCTTTCGGCGCTGGATGAAGAGGCGCTGATGGAGATCCTGACGAAGCCGAAAAACGCCCTTGTCAAGCAGTATGTCAAGCTTTTTGAGATGGATGAGGCGGATTTGACGTTTACGGAGGAGGCCTTGCGCCGTCTGGCTCAGAAGGCGATGAAGCGGGATACGGGGGCTCGTGCGCTGCGTGCGATTATGGAAGAGATCATGGTGGACCTGATGTATCGGCTACCGGAGGAGCCCAAGCCGGGCCGGTATACGATTACGCCGGAAGTCGTTGACGGCAAAGAAGATCTGTTCTCCTCAAACAGCCGCAAGAAGAAGGAGTCGGCGTAGGGATTGTGTGGGGGGAGGGGGTCCGGATAGTGGAGAATCCGGGTGCGTATATATTGGAAATTCCGCTGTATGGAAAACTGACACCGGGGCGGCGGGAATCCTACATTTCTTTTTCGGCCGGCGCTGATATTTTTTAAAAATCCTCATTATTAGCCCGATATTCTTGATTTTTGTCTGATGGCACATCACTTGCACACTTGTTTTTCGACTTCATAGTGCGCTTATGATGTCGATACGGGACATATTATATAGAGAAATAGATGCAAGATCGGGATAAGACAAAGCGTACCGGGTATGAATTATTCAGCGGATCCTCTTCGCGTGATCCGAAGTCGCATGATTTGTTTTCGGGTAAACCGCCGGTGCATGACAGCGGGTCTGGGACGGGGCCGGTCAAGCCGGAGGCGGGGGATTTTGTCAAGCGTCCGTCCGGTCGGTGGGGAGGCCATTTTTTCTGGATTCTGGCCCTGCTGACGCTGAATTGTTTTATGGTCGGCGGGATTTTGAGCTACCTGGTGGTTCGCAAGGACCGTTCGGGGGATTCTTTGCCTGCGGCGGCTGTTTCGGAACAGGCGGAGCGCGTCCGGAAACCGTCGCCGGCGGTCGAGGCGCCGCTGCCGCTGATTCGAAAGGCGACGGTGACCGCGGCGGAGCTTTTTGAGAGTGTTCAACTGAGTTCCGTGACGGTGGAGGCGCTGGATCGGTCCGTTTCGCTTCGTTCGGCCGAATCGCTGTATGAGGCCCGCGAGTATTTTAAGGCCTGTTATGTGTACAGCCGTCTTCGGGAGAACCTGGTGGTTAGCGACCTGGGGGATGAATGCCTGGATAATTACCTTGAACTGAAGATGGCGCTGTGTTTGCAGCGGACGCAGGAGCAGGAATTGATGACCTCGCTTTTCAGCCGGGCCATCGAAAGCCGCTCGCCGGTGGTCCGGGCGCTGGCCTGGTACAACCTGGGCTTTTTGCAGATGCATAACCGTCAGTATTTGGCGGCTCGGACCAGCGCTTACAAGGCACTGGCCCTGATTGACACGTTTGACGCGTCGATGCCGGAGACGATTGAGGCGGATTGTTATTTTCTGGCGGCCGAGTCGCTGACGCGGTACCTGCTGAAGATTCACAATGAAACGGAGCGTCTGCCCGGTTCGCTCTGGTCGGATCGGGTGACGATTCATTCGGTTCCGATCCTGGATCAGGATTCTCTGCGCGGGTTCTTCGTTCGGGGGATCGAGGAGATCAACCGGGCGTCGGTTTCGCCGAAAATAGACTATCTTCCCTACCGTGAGGCGGGGGCGCAGTGGAGCGCGATCTGTTCTACGGCGCCGCTGGAGGAGGTGCTCTGGAAGTACAGCTCCAGCGCGCAGATGAATCTGACCTGGGCCCGTTCTGAGTCATCGGTTCGGAACCGGCCGGTGACCCTGTATCTTCCGCTGACGTCCGGGACGTACCTGGCGGAAGTGGCCGCCGGTTCGGCGGGGCTGCTGTGGCGGTATGACGGTCAGTCGGCCTGGCTGTACGATCCGGAATCGTATGAGGATTTTGAGGCGCATAAGGAGGCCCTGGCGAGTGAGATGATCGCGATCTGGCAGCGTTATCTGCTTCGCTATCGCGGGGATCACCGGGCGCCGAACGCTCATTATTCGCTGGGGGTGATGTATTCGCTTGCGGGGCAGGCGCCTACGGCGCTGGGGGAATACCGTCTGATCAGTTCTCAGTATCCGCACAATCCGCTGGCTCCTTATGCGCTGCTGCATTCGAGCAAGCTGAAAACGGATCTTCGGGATTATGAAGGGGCGCGTTCGGATTTGAGCGATCTGCTGATGCAGTACCCGGATTTTCGGCTGGTGGATGAGGCGACGCTGTACCTGGCTGAGGCGGCCCTGGAAAGCGGGCTTTACGCGGAGTCCGAGAAGATGTTTGAAAAGGTCTATCGGATCAATCTGAGCGCCTCGGCGCGTTCTCGCGCTTCTTACGGGCTGGGCCAAAGCGCCTATAAACAGGGGGATTATGCCAAGTCGCAGGAGTGGCTGACTCGCGCGATCGAGATGATGGAAGAGACGGGTGATTCTCGCCTCGGGATGTCTTATTCGCTGCTGGGGCGGGTTTGCCTGGAGCAGGGCCGCTACGAGCAGGCCTCGATGGCGTATCGGGCGGCGCTGCGTCATAAGCTTTCGGGGGAGGAGTATTTTCAGGTGACCCTGTCGCTGATCGAATCGCGGATTCGGGAGCAGCGGTATGTGGAGGCGCTGGAGATCCTGGAGGGACTTCCTGACTCGCAGCTGAGCCAGGAGCAGGCCTGTGAGGCGCTGCTGCGTCGGGCGCAGATTCTTCGGGAGATTGATCTGACGGACTCTGCGGTGTCGCTGCTTCGCCGGAAGATTGAGTTTATCGCGGAAGCGGGGCTTCGTGCCCGGCTGAGCGTGGAGCTGGGGCGGTGCTACCTGGCGACGGGGGATTTGGGGATCGCGGAAAAGGAACTTTCGGACGCGGTGTATGACCTGGAGAGCCGGGGTGATATTCAGCAGGCGCTGATCCTGCTGGCGGAGATTGTCTACCGGCGGGGCCGCCTGGAGATGGCCGAGGAATTGTGCCGGCAGATTCTGGATTATGATACGCTGGAGGAGTCTGTCCGCGGCGAGGTCTTTGTGCTGCTGGGGCGGGTGTATGAGGATCAGCAGCGGTATGATCAGGCGGCGCTGGCGTATGCCGGGATTGTCCATCCTCGTGAGGAGATGCGGCCATGAGATCCTCGGATCTGAAGCGTGTTTTGGGCGGGCCGATTCTGGTTTTGTGGCTTGCTGTCTGGCCGGGGTCGGTCCGGGCCGGTGCGGCGATTGATCCGAACAGCCCGGTGCGTTCGGAAGTGATTCGGCGGCAGATCAAAGAATCGCAGATTGAGCCGCTGTATCTTTCGATTACCTCAGTCAGCCAGACGGACCTGGGCGCGCTGATCGCATCATTGAATGATCTGCGTGTTCCGGTTGAGGCCCCGGCGGCGGCGGAGGCGCCTTCGGTCTCGGCCTCGGAGGGGGCCTCAGAAGAGCGTCTTGAAGACACCGCGGCCCCGGCGGTCGCGGCGGCCTCGGAGCCGGCCGGCCAGCCGGTTCAGGAGGTTACTGAGGAGCCCTGGCTTTTGGAGATTGATTCGCTGGGCCGCGCGGTTGAGCCGCTGTCGCTGGCGGATGTGCTGTTTGGCGCCGGGCATACGGAGCCGGCCGAACGGTTTTATAAGCAGGTGATTGAAACGATTTCGTCCTCGGAGAACTCGGACTGGCAGTGGGCGATGTATCAGCGGGCCAATTGTCTCCGCGGGAGCGATCTGAAACAGGCGGCCGATTTGTATGAGGCCCTGGTCCAAACAGCGCCGAATTCGCCCTGGTCGGCGGCGGCGCAGGCCCAACTGACGGTTTTAAACTGGTATGAAAGCAAGCAGGCGGTTGTCGCCAAGAGGTTTTTGAATGACCCAAACAGGTTGCCGTAACGGATTTTCGCAGGTGCTGATTCTCGACGGGGACTCGTCGCTGAATCGGCTGGTGCTGGAGACGCTGGCGCAGCGGAACGCGCGCGGCACGGTTGCGGCGGACCTGCGTTCGGCGCGGCGTCTGCTGGGTCATTGCGCATGGACCCTGATCTTTTTGAATCCGCTGCTTGCGGGGGAGGACGAGGGGCCTTCGCTGCTTTCGGAGATTCGCCGTCATTGGCCGGAGACGCCGGTGATTCTGGTCAGCGAGAGGGATTCATCGGAGGCGGCGCTGCGTGCCATTCGCTGTGGTTGTGCGGACTACCTGGTCAAGCCGGTTTGCGCCGCGTCGCTGGAGCCGATCCTGGAGATGTATGTGCCCCATCACGCCGCGGGGGTTCTGGCGTCGGTGGAGGAAGGATCTTCCCGGCAGCTTATCATCGGCCGCAGCCGGTCGCTGGGCCGGGTTCTGGAGGCGGCCGGTCGGGTCGGTCCGACCAGCGCCCCGGTGCTGATCTGCGGGGAAAGCGGCTGCGGCAAGGAACTGGTGGCGCAACTGATTCACGCAAGCAGCCGCCGTTCGGGCGGTCCGTTTATTCGGGTCAACTGCGCGGCGCTGAATGAATCGCTGCTGGAAAGCGAACTGTTCGGCCATGAAAAGGGGGCGTTTACGGGGGCGGTGTTCAGTCATCGCGGCCGTTTTGAGCGGGCCCACGGGGGTACGCTTCTGCTGGATGAGATCACGGAGACGCCGGCGGGGTTTCAGGCCAAGCTGCTGCGGGTTCTTGAGCAGATGTGTTTTGAGCGGGTCGGCGGCAGCGAGAGCGTGCGGGTGAATGTGCGGATTGTCAGCACGACCAACCAGGACATTCTTCGGCTGGTTGGCGAGGGGTCGTTTCGGTCGGATTTGTATTACCGGCTGGCAGGTCTTCGCCTGGCGGTTCCTCCGCTTCGAGAGCGGATGGAGGACCTTCCGGAACTGATCTGGTATTTTGTGAATCAATACGCTCCGGAGGCCGGCCGCCGGATCGAGGGCATTGAGCGGGAAACGCTGGAGCTGTTTGAACAGTGCCGGTGGCCGGGCAATATCCGGCAGCTTCGAAACGCGGTTCGCACGGCGCTGATTTTGGGCCGCGGTCCGCTGCTGTCCGTCTCGGAGGCGCCGGGGCTGGCGGAGGAACTGAGCGAGGGGGAAGCATTTTTAGAGGTTGCCCGGCAGGCGGACCTGGCGGGCTGTTCACTGGAAGAGGTGCAGCGTCGGGCGATTCTGGCGACGCTGGATCAGGCGCGCGGCAACCAGGCCCGCGCGGCCCGGACGCTGGGTATCAGCGACCGGACGCTTCGGGAACGCATTCGTAAATATCGACAGGCGGATTTAATCGCGGCAGATTAAGCATAAGGATGACTTCGTATGGCGGAAGAGAAAACCAAAGGAAAAGAGGCACGGGACAGCGGATCGGCAACCGATAAGCCCGGCGGCAAAACGCCGTGGGTGATCTGGGGGATGCTGGCGGCGGTTGTCATCGGCGGTTCGATGGGCGGATTTGCCCTGTGCCAGCTTGTGGGGGGGACGGATTCGGTTTGTCCGGCGGCGGGTGCCGATTCGGCCAATCCGCCGGAAAAAGATTTTGACGATTACCTGTCCCAAAAGGCCGGCGACCAGATGCCCTGGACGTACGATCAGCTTGAGCCGGTCGTGGCCAACCTGGATGAGCCGGGAGTGACGCGTTATGTCCGGATTTCGATTACCCTTGAGATGAGCCCGGAGATGGACCCGGCCAAGGGGGTCGAATACCTGGATAAACAGCGGCTGGTTTTGCGGGACTGGCTGACGACGTATTTTGCGGGGCTGAGTCTGGAGGATGTCCGCGGCTCGCGCAACCTGGAACGGATCAAGCGTCATGTGCTGGATCAGTACAACGAGATTCTGTTTCCGAGCGGCCGTCCTTATGTAAAGCGGATTTTGTTTAAGGAGTTTGCGGTTCAATGAGCGCCGCCAGTGCAGCCCCTTCGATGAGTCGGGATATGATCCAGCGGCTGATGGCCCGGGCGCAGGAGACGGCTCCGGCGCCGGCCGACCCTCCGAAAACGGAGGCGTTCGACTGGACCCGTCCGCATCGATTTCATTCGGAAGCCCGTTCGATACTTGAAGGGCTGGGTCGCCGGATCGCGCTGGCAATGCAAAAGACGCTCAATGATCAGTTCAGCCAGACGATCGAGGCGGGGCTGAAGGAAACGCGCGAGCACTGCGCGTATCTGCTGATGCAGGAGACGGCCCGCGGGGCGGACGGTCCCTTTGTGGTGGGGCTTCGCAATGAGTCCAAGCAGGTGGTCGGCTGCCTGCTTATTTCGTTTGAGAGCGCCTGCTTTCTGGTGGCGCAAATGCTCAATGATCCGGAGGCGGCGGTGGGCAGCGAAGGCCGTTTTTCGGCGCTGGAGGAATCGATTTTGATGGATGTGGCGCTGATGCTCAGCGGTCCGCTGGAGGATGTACTGCAGGAGCAGCTCAAGCTGACGATTCAACCGGCCGATCAGCTCGTGCGGGGCGACTGGGTGATGGCGGCGCGGATTCTGGAAGATTTGTGTGAGTTTTCTTTCGGACTTCGCTTCGGGGAGAAGGAAGCGGTCTTTTCGCTGCTTCTTGAATCGGAGGTTTTGGATTTGTATGCCGGGATTAAAAGCCCGACGGGAACCAGCGCCTCGCTCAGCTCGGTGCGAATCCTCGAGCGGCTTCGCCGAGCGCCGATATCGGTGCACGCGACGCTGACGACGGATCTGATCCGGCTGGAGGATCTGGCGCGGCTGGAGCCGGGGGATGTGCTGGTGCTGGGCAAGAAGATTTCCACCCCGCTCCAGGTTCTGCTGAACGGGCGGCGGTGTTTTCACGCGTTTCCGGCGGAGCAGAAAGGGAAGATCGCGCTGGTGATCACGGACTCGGTGAATGAATACGAATAGGCACCCTCAAGGAAAGAGTTGAACGATGGCAGAGACAGAACAAACCGCTGAACAGAAGCCGGCGAGCGCGGCGGCGGCCGATGCCGTATCCGGATCGGCGGAAGACACAGGCGCCGAGGTGCGTGCGGCGGAATTTGAGAAGGCCGAAGGCCGGGAGACGGGCGGGAAAGAAGAGCACCTGGATATGCTGCTGGATATTCAGCTTCCGGTGACGGTTTCGCTGGGGAAAGCGGATTTGCCGCTTCGCCGTCTTCTTCAGCTTCAGCCGGGTTCGGTGCTGTCGCTGGAGAAACGGATCGGCGATCCGGCCGAGCTGATTGTGCAGGACGTTCCGTTCGCGACGGGAGATATCGTTGTGGTTGATGACTGCTACGCGGTTCGGATTCGGGAGATTCTGAACAGCCCGGCCGTGGTCGGCGAGCAGGTCGAAAGCCGGAGCTAATCGCCAGAGGACAAGCATGGCAAAAACAGCGGGTTCATCTCCGGAGAAACGAAGCGGCTCGATTGGCCTGTCCAACCTGGCGGCCAACAGCAACGTGCTGTTTGCCGCGGGGCTGGTGGCGGTGCTGGCGACGCTGCTGATTCCGCTGCCGACGTTTTTGCTGGATGTGGGCCTGGCGTGCAGTATTTCGCTGGGGATTGCGGTGCTGATCATTGTGCTGGCGGCGGGCGAGCCGCTGGAGCTTTCGACGTTTCCGTCGCTGCTGCTGATTACGACGCTGTTTCGGCTGGCGCTGAATGTGGCCTCGACGCGGCTGATTCTGATGCAGGGCGACGCGGGGACGATTATTCATACGTTTGGTACGTTCGTGGCGGGGGGCAACCTGATTGTGGGCCTGGTGATGTTCTTGATTTTGGTGGTCATCCAGTTCGTGGTGATTACCAAGGGGGCCGGTCGGATCAGCGAGGTCAGCGCCCGGTTTATTCTCGATGCGATGCCGGGCAAGCAGATGGCGATTGACGCGGATCTGAACGCGGGCATTATCACCGACAAGGAGGCCAAGGCCCGCCGGGACGCGATTGTCAAGGAAAGCGAGTTTTACGGGGCGATGGACGGGGCCAGCAAGTTTATTTCGGGGGATGCCAAGGCGGGTCTGATTATTACGGGGATCAACCTGCTGGGGGGGGTTGTGCTGGGCTGGACGCGGGGGATGACGATCGCGGCGGCGTTGCGGCAGTATTCGATTTTGTCGATCGGCGACGGGCTGGTCAGCCAGATTCCCTCGCTGATTATCGCGGTCAGCAGCGGTTTTTTGGTGACGAAGATTCGGTCGGAAAATACGATCAGTTATGATATGACGCGGCAGTTGATCCGGCAGCCGCAGGCGCTGGGTATCGCGGGGACGATCATCGGGATTTTTTCATTGGTACCGGGATTTCCGAAGATTCCGTTTTTGCTGCTGGCCGGTCTGTTCGGGTTGTTGAGCTGGGGCGCCCGCAAGCAGCAGGTTGCCGAGGCGAAACCGGAGAAAGACAAACCCGGCAGCGGCCCGGCCGAGACGGAGGAAACGCCGGTTGAGGACCTTCTGCAGGCGGATATGCTGTCGGTGCTGGTGGGGGTTCGTCTGATCTCGCTGGTGGATCCGCGGCGGCAAAGCAGCGTGTTTGAGCGGATCGGGGCACTTCGGAAGAAGATCGCGCAGAAGCTGGGGTTCATTCTTCCGCTGGTTCGGCTGCGGGACGATATCAACCTGGAGCCGAATGCCTACGAGATTCGGCTGTACGATCACGTGATTGCCTCCGGCAAGCTGGAGCCGGATAAATATTTGGCGATGGATTCGGGGGCGGTTCAGAAAACGATTCGGGGCATGGCTACGCGGGAGCCGGTATATGGGCTTCCGGCGCTGTGGATTCTGGCGGCCGAGAAGGATACGGCTGAGATCAACGGCTATACCGTGATCGATCCGGAATCGGTGCTGATTACGCATTTGTCGGAGACGCTGATGCAGCACGCGCATGAGCTGCTGACGCGGGAGGATGTGCAGCAGCTTCTGGAGCGTCTGCGGAAGATTCAGCCG
>JAHDQI010000222.1 GCA_018433925.1 Phycisphaerae bacterium
ATTATTATCATACCCCGAAGCTAAACGGCAAATCGGACCGGAAAACGACCGAGGTATTTTCAGAAATCGAGTCGTTCGAGGCGCATCCGCTGCCGCTGTTCCTGGAGGGGCAGGTTCACTGGCTACGAGTTTGTGATGCGCAGACGGCGGCGAAGATTTATCAAGAAGTCAGAAGCGGCGAACTGCTGGATCAGGAGCTTCAGATGTACAAGCTGAATGAGTGTCTGGAGTCGTGTTCGCCGGAAATCGGACGCGCCCGCACGTTCAGCCGCGGCTGGTTTGAAAATGAATCCATCTGGGTGCACATGTCTTATAAATACCTGCTGGAGCTGCTCCGGCAGGGGCTTACGGATGAGTTTTATAAGGATGCGGAGACCATGCTGGTTCCGTTTATGAAACCGGAATTGTACGGGCGCAGCATTCTTGAGAACAGTTCATTTATCGCCTCTTCGGTTTGCCCGGATCCGCATGCCCGCGGCCGTGGATTTGTGGCGCGGCTGAGCGGCAGCACGGCGGAATTTATTCAGATCTGGCTGCTGATGACGGTCGGCGCAAAGCCCTTTACTCTGCGTGACGGTAAGCTGACGTTTGCTCCGCAACCCTGCCTGCCGGGCGATTGGTTTACAAAAAACTCGGCGACCATTCAATGGAATGGAAAATCCGTGGAGATTCCGGAAAACGCCTTCGCCTGCACATTGCTGGGCGAGACTCTGCTGGTCTATCACAATCCTGAACGAAAAAATACTTATGGGATGTCGGCTGTGGCTCCGGTCAGTTATCAACTGAGCGGCCGGAAGGAAATCAAGGCCGATTGCCTGGATGGATTGACGGCCGAACAGATTCGCCAGCGAAAATTCAAACGAATCGATATCCTGCTTGGATAGGGAGTTGTTTTTTTATCCCATGGCTACAGGCACGTCAGGATTTTAGCAGATACGTAATATTCCCTAATCGCTCAATTAACTCTATAACATGATATGAATTGGCCGCTTCCCTGAGCAGGTTTAGGTTTTCTCCCCTCGATCTGCTCCGAGAACGCGGCCTTTATAGTATCGGCTTTCACGGAACCTTTCTTAATAAAGCTATAACTAATTTATATAAATAGGGTTATGTATATTTCGGCCGGTTTTTGGAAAATGGAAATAAAAAAGGGAAGAGACCTTTTTGGGAGCTGTTGGGTTAATCTAAAGGCCTCTTCCCTGGAGGGGAGAAAACGCTCATTTAAAACAAGTTCGAATGTATATAGGTAATTATACTGATATATGTTCGGTCGGGCAACTGTTTTTTTTATTTTTTACTATTTTATAAGACTTTTTATGACAATGAGATATGTTTCATTGGGTTAATTTTTCATTTTATGGATTCAGTACTTATACTGAAATTTATTCTGAGAGCACAATAAGACGGCCGTTCAGCAAACGGCAATTCGAAACTCTTCCTTTGATAAAAGGGTTGATCGGTTTTGAAAACCGCTTATGATAGGCGTTTTGAATATACCTGAATGGAGTGATGCAAGGCGATGACAAGTAAAGGATTTACCCATCTGCATTTACATACGCAATATTCCCTTCTGGACGGGGCGATTCCCTTTGGCCGTTTATTTGCTCGCTGCAAAGAGATGGGGATGGATACCGTGGCCATTACCGATCACGGGAATCTCTTTGGGGTGGTGGATTTCTATGCGCAGGCCCGGGCGGCCGGAATCAAGCCGATTATCGGGATCGAGGCCTATATTGCCCCCGGCAGCCGTTTTGAACGCCAAAAAGGCGGGGGGGTCAAAGACAATACATTTCATCTCATTTTGCTGGCGGAAAACCACACCGGCTACCTGAACCTGCTTCGGCTCAGCAGTATCGGTTATACGGAGGGATTTTACTATCGGCCGCGAATTGATAAGGAAGTATTGGGGCAATTTCATGAAGGCCTGATCTGTACGACGGCCTGTATTGCCGGGGAGGTTCCGGCGGCCCTATGCAAGCAGGATACAGAGAAGGCCAGGAAAGCCGCGGAAGAATATCTAAAGATTTTCGGTCCGGAACGTTTCTTTATCGAAATCCAGCAACATGAAGAAGATGAATATCCTCATGTGCTGCCTGCGCTGATTGATTTGGCAGGGGATCTCGGCGTCGGACTGGTGGCTACAAATGATGTCCACTTTTTGAATGCAGATGATTTTGAGGCCCACAATGCCCTGTGCTGTATTAATACGGGCAAAAAAGTCACGGACCCGGAACGAATGACGTATCCGCCGGATGTGTACCTGAAAAGCCCGGACGAAATGCGCAGTCTGTTTGCGGATGTTCAGGAGGCCTGTGATAATACGCTGGCCATTGCCGAACGATGCAATGTGGAGTTGGATTTGAAGACCCGTCATGCGCCCACCTATCACACGGAGGACGGCAGCAGCGCCGAGGAGATGCTTACTCGTCTTGTTCAAAAAGGCGCCAAAGAACGGTATAAGAAAATCACCCCGGAAATTCAGGAACGAATTGATCGGGAACTGGCGGTTATTGAGGGCAAGGGTTTTTCGAGTTATTTTCTTATTGTCTGGGATTTTTGTAATTTTGCCCAACAGCATAACATCCCTGTGGGGGCTCGCGGCAGTGCGGTTGGGACGGTTGTCGGCTACTGCCTGGGCATCTGTGATGTGGATCCGATTCATTATGATCTGCTGTTTGAACGGTTTATGGACCCGCAGCGAGATGAGATGCCGGACATAGATGTGGATATCTGCCAGGACGGCCGGCAGAAAGTGCTTGAATACGTTCGGCACAAGTACGGTGAAATTGCCCAGATTATTACCTTTGGGACGATGAAAGCCCGCGCGGTGATTCGGGATGTCTGCCGGGTGCTGGATGTGCCGCTCTCGGAGGCGGATCGGCTGGCCAAGCTGGTTCCGTTTGAGCTGAAAATGACGCTCGATAAAGCCCTTGAAGTGGAACCTGAGCTGAAAAAGGCCTATGACAGCGATGAAAAAACTCGGCAGGTCATTGACATCGGCCGAAAACTGGAAGGGCTGGCCCGGCACGCTTCTGTCCATGCCTGCGGCGTGGTGATTGCCGATGAGCCGCTGACGAATTTTCTGCCCCTGTATAAACAGGCAGGATCGGATGACTTGATTACCCAGTTTGAGGGGCCGACGGTCGAGAAGGTCGGACTGCTGAAGATGGATTTCCTGGGCCTGAAAACCCTCAGTATTATCCAGCGGGCCGTGGATTTGATTGGAGAAATTCACGGAGACACAATTGATATTGAATCTATCGATATTAGGGACCAAAAGGTCTTTCGTGAAATCTTCGGGGCCGGCCGGACCAAGGGTGTGTTTCAGTTTGAATCCGGCGGGATGCAGGATCTGCTGCGCAAGCTCAAGCCCGACCGGATCGAAGATTTGATTGCCGCCAATGCCCTGTATCGCCCCGGCCCCATGGCGTTGATTCCCGATTTTATTGAGCGGAAACACGGGGCCAAATGGACCGTTCCGCATCCGATTATGGAAGAAGTGCTGGCCGAGACCTTCGGCATCATGGTGTACCAGGAACAGGTCATGCGGATCTGCAATCGGCTGGGCAATATTCCGCTGCGGGAGGCGTATACGCTGATTAAGGCCATCAGCAAGAAAAAGGAATCGGTGATCCGGGCGGAGAAAAAACGGTTTCTTGCCGGCTGCCAGGAAAAAAATCTGAAGGCCGCACAAGCGGAAGATATTTTTGAACTGATCAAGCGATTTGCTGATTATGGATTTAACAAAAGCCACGCCACACGGTATTCCTTTGTGGCTTATCAGACGGCCTGGCTGAAGGCCTATTATCCCGTGGAATTCATGGCGGCTGTGCTTACCTACGAAATGGGCAATACTGACAAGGTGGTCGAATATATCAGCGAATGCCGGGAAATGGGCATTGATGTTCTGCCGCCGGATATTAACGACAGTTTTGTGGATTTTACCGTGGTCTATGACCGACAAGCCGACCGGAAGAAAGACAGCGGCGTAATCCGGTTCGGGCTGGCGGCCGTCAAAGGGGTGGGCGAAAAGGCCGTTCAGCAGATCATCGCTGCCAGAGAACGGGTGGGTCGGTTTAAAAGTCTGTTTCATTTTTGTGAAAATGTTGATCTGCGGGCGGTCAACAAGCAGGTGCTGGAGGCCCTGATTAAGGCCGGCGCCTTTGATAACTTGGGGGGCAGCCGCGCCCAGATGATGGCCGGTCTGGAGACGGCCATGCAGGTTGGTTCGGCCCTGCAGGCCGATGTGCAGAAGGGACAGATGAATTTCTTTGCGGCGGGGGCTTTTGGCGAAGCAGACGGCAAAGCGGATGAGCAGAGTTTGCCGGATGTGCCGCCGTGGCCGGAAACCCAGATGCTGACGTACGAAAAAGAGGTGCTTGGATTTTACGTGACCAGCAATCCGCTCAGTAAACACGCCGAGATCATCGGGCTTTACTCGATGACGAACACCCGGAAACTTCACCAGGTTCGGCCGGAGCGGGAAATCCTGATCGGGGGGATGATTAACAAGATTCGGTATATTGTCACTCGCAATGGAAAAAACGCCGGGGCCAAGATGGCGGTGGCGGAACTGGAGGATGTGCAGGGCAAGTGCGAGGTGGTTCTGTTTCCCCGTGTGCTTGAGAAATATCAGCCGCTTTTGCAGGTGGATCAAATCCTTTTTGTCAAGGGTACGGTCGATACCCGCAGGGAGGCCCCGAACATACTGTGCGAAGAACTGATGAGTTTGGAGGAGGTCGGCCGCCGCTACAGCGCCCGGGTTCGGCTGGATATGGATGCGCAGCTTGTCAGCGAGTCCATGTTGCGGCAGATCCGTGAAATCTGCGGCCGTTACCGCGGCAAGAGCCAGGTGGAGCTGAGCATCGTTACGCCCGGTCGTTACCGGATCCTGGCGAAAACCGATGCGAATCTGTCGGTCCGGGCGGATTTGGAGTGCCATAAAAAGCTCGAGGCGCTTCTGGGTCGCGGCAAAGTCCACTTCGGAGCATAGTGCGCGATGGAGGAGCAGGAGAGGGTCCGTTCCAGGATGCCCGGTATCGATCTTTTCCTGAATTTCTCTTTTTTGATAGCCGTTCTGTCCTGTTTCTTTTATGATGACGTTTCTTATGCCCAAGCGAGTTGCTGACATCCTGAAAGTTCGCTGGTCGGAGGCGGTCATGCTGGTCGGCCTGTTCGCCGGGCTCTCTGCGCTGGGGGCGCGGATGACGCAGGAGTTTTATACGGCCGGGGACCTGGTTGCTCAGCTTCCTTTCTGGTCGGCGTTTTTAATGGGAATGAGTTTGATGATTCTGATGATTCTGCTGGGAACGCTTTTCCTGGGTTTTCTGCGTTCCGTTATAATCGAGCCGCCGACCCCGCGCCAGCCGATAGAACTGCTGCGGCTGGGCCGGCCGTATTTCTGGAAACTGTTCCTGTTTTATATCCTGTTCGAACTGCTCTGGACGATCTTAGCGGCGCTGCTGATGGGGCTGCTGTATGGGCTTATCTACGGGCAGAAACCGACGGGTCCGATTCCCGATTGGCTTTTGCGGTTTTGTCAAATCGTCGGACTGGCGGTTCTCATCAAGCCCTTTTTGCTGATGCCGAGTATCATTTTGCTTAAGGACAATACGATTCGGGAGGCATTTTACGAATTTCGGAGTGTTTCTCTGTTCGCCATGCAGCCGCTGATCCGGTCGATCTGGATTGGTTTTGGACTGGTATTGGCGGTGTATGCCGGGCTGTATCTGATTCCGCTGCCGCAATCGTATTATTGGATTCGTGTTGGGATCCTGGGCATCGCGGCCGGCGGCGTGTTTTTGTGTCTGTTTTTGACTGCGCTGCTGGAAATCCAGGATTCCATCCGGATTGACTCAACGGATGATTTGTGAGAGTGTGTATGCGAGGCAAATTTATTGTA
>JAHDQI010000277.1 GCA_018433925.1 Phycisphaerae bacterium
ATCGCTTGTTTTCCCGATTCCCGCATGGGTTTTTGCCTGCGGGATCCGCGCGATAATATCCGCAGTATTCTCAACCGGCTGCAACTGCCTGGAAATCAGACAGATATTACACAAGACCAATTCCGGCAATTGCCGAGTCGCTTCTGGAAAATGGTCTTCGAAGGCTCGCTTTTTCAGACACGAGGCAGAAACTACATGGAAACCCTGTCCCTGCGATGGAAGCGATCCGTGGAGTTATATGAATGTCATTCCGATCGCATTCTGTTGATCCGATATGAAGATTTTCTCAACGACAAGGCAGGAACGATATATGGACTGGCCGAGAAACTCGGCCTCCAGGTCCTGCATGACATCGCTTCACAGGTAGATGTTCAGTATCAACCCAAAGGAAACTCGTCCATAAGTGGGGCGGATTTTTTTGGGCGGGAAAATCTTTCCGCCATAGAAACCATATGTAAAAACAAAATGAAGAAATACGGCTATGAGGTGCTCTTGGAAAACCCATAATGTTCCGGCAGGACAAGATCCGCGGAAAGAATTTTTATCGGATCGGCGGAGGAACGACCTGTCGCTGAAATACACACGACGAAACGTTCTGCGATTCGGTTTAATTCCACCCCTTACGAATGTTTTTATACAACACAACGGGATCATATTCTCGGAAAAAACGACTCAACAGATACATACTGAAACCATAAATCACGATTCCCAATACGACGAGAACCAATACGCCCAAGATCCCTGTCAAAGAAATATGCAATTTTAAAAGGATCAAAGAAAAAGCCATAATCAACGTGGAAACCAACGGAGCAAAAATGGTTTTTAGAAAATCATAAAGGGTATGGCCAATACACTGTTGAACAAAAAGCAGATGGATGGGCATTATGATCAGTGATGGAACAACGACAGAAATGGCCGTTCCCGGCATCCCAAAATATTTCGTCAGCGGATAAATACTGATCGCCATCAGAAACAGGCGAATCCCGTAAAGTCTGGTGATGAGACCCGGTCGCCCCAGGGCCATAAAAACATTGCCTCCCTGCATGCCTTTACAAAATCCAAGAATACACAGAATCTGAAGAGTGGGCACCATGTCCAGCCACTCCGGCCCCAGGATGACAGATACAAGTTCATGCGCAAGTACCATCAGGCCTCCGCTGAAGGGATAAGCCGCAAGAACTATATATCGAATCGATTTTTCATACCCGCCCCGAATTTTGGGAAGATTGTTTTGTATCCGCGAAAAAGCCGGAAAGGCGACTTTGTTGATGATATCACCCGCTTCAGAGGCAATCAGGCTTGAAAAATGATAGGCATATCGATAAAGCCCAAGCGTTCCGAGGCCAAGTATTTTTCCCACAAAAAGATCATCCCCCTGAATAACAAAAAACCTCAGAATGGCAGTCCACATCACATGGCGACCAAATTTCCACATGGCGCGGGCATGCTGCCACTTGATTCTCAGTCGGGGACGATAAGGATGGACCAGATAGCTCAGCACACACTGAACAAACGTTCCGACAAGGCGGCCGAGAATCAATGCCCAGACTGATTGGTAAATGACCGCGATGGAAATAGCGGCAACTGTTCCTGCAATTGAGCCGGCGGATTGAAAGATAAACTGCCTGCCAAAGTTTAAGTCTCGGCTGAAATAAAGAACACCAATATTAATGAAAGAACTGAGAAGAAAAAGGAATCCCATGGATTGAATGATGCCGGTTACCGTTCGAATATCCAGGATGGCAGGGCGAATGCATTTGCCTTCAGAAAATAATTCTTCGATTAGGACCCGGTTAGAACGAGGAGTATCTCCGTTCTGTATTTTTTGATTTAATATGTTCCGGGTGGTATTGGAAAGAGGAAATGCGGAAAATGCTTCTTGGGACCACAGAGGTTCCGAAAATATGATTTCGTTTAAGCTTTTCTGGAGTTGAGTTTTCAGATGTGCAGGAAGTGGCAGGTTGGCATCGTGTTGAATAAACTCAAGTCGAATCTCTTCCGGAAATTGATTTCGTAGATAAGACATAGAAGCATTATCTTCCTGGAAAATTCGAATTGCCGCTTCCTTGGGCCTTAAAATATCCTCTTGGGAAAGTTGAGCGGATCCATCAAAAAAAAAGGCAATCCACGGAGCCAAGATGAAAAGCGAGACACAAATGATTAGGCCTCGAATAATACCAAGGGTCCATCCCGTGTCCAGGTCATCAGCTACCGGATGATGTTTTTGGATCAGCGCCTGTCGGACTCCAACTTGGGTAAATGTGTCTATGATGGAAACACTCAGGATCGCAATGGCCATTTGACCAAAATCACGCGGCAGAAGAAAGCGGGCCAGAACCACGGCGCGGACCAGATTAAGAAGCTTGTTGAAGTGATGACCCAGGATTATCCAAAGGCCTCCTTGAATCGACTTTTGATACAATGATGGGCCTGATTTATTCGTTTCTTTCATAGAGATACATAAAGACGCTGTCGGGTGTTATGGTTTATTTGTTTTGTCGAGTAAAAGTTCTGGATTCCCAATCGAATTCATAAAATTTCAATAACTGCTTATTTGGCATGGAATTATAGGCATTGTCGCTGGCCTTGTCAATCCCGCCGTCTCCGCCCCGCGCAAGCGGTCTGGCTCCTGTATTTTCGGACATATCGAAGGATAAGATTACTCTCAACCCGCCAAAGCCCCGCGGCAGACTTCATTTTTCAATGAAATTAAAGGTTCTGCTTTTCCCCGATTGGTTTATAATCCGATCCGTATGAATACACTGAGACCCATTGTACAATTGCCGATTTTCCTGTTCGCCGCGGCCGTATTTCTGGGGGCCTTTCTGCTTTTCCAGGTCCAGCCGCTGATCGGCCGCTTTCTCGTACCCTGGTTCGGCGGCACCCCGGAGGTCTGGACCACCTGCATGCTCTTCTTCCAGCTTTTCCTCCTGGCCGGCTACGCCTATGCCCATTGGATCAGCCGCCTGAAACCCCGTTTTCAGGCCGCCATCCACCTTCTTCTCCTTCTGGCCTCCGCCGCGGCCGCCCTGCGAATCGCCCCCTCACCGGCCCTCAAACCAACCCCCGACAACAGCCCCATCCTCCAAATCCTCTGGATCTGCACCCTGTCCGTCGGCCTGCCCTATTTCCTCCTCTCCGCCACCGGACCCCTCCTGCAGGCCTGGATCAGCCGTCTCAATCAGGGATTCGTCCCCTATCGCCTCTACGCCCTCAGCAATGCCGGCTCCCTTCTGGCCCTGATCAGCTATCCCTTCCTCTTTGAGCCCACGCTCACCCGCAGCCGTCAGGCCCTCTTCTGGTCAGGCGCATTTCTCCTCTTTACCCTCTTATGCGGCCTCTGCGCAATCCGGCTGCTGCGAAAAGCCGATCCCGACCTGATTCCCGTAAAACCGGACCCTAAAAAGCCCTATATTGCCCTTGCACCGACCCTCAAAACCCGTCTGCTCTGGCTGGGCCTGCCGATGGCCGCCTCGATCGAACTGCTGGCCGTCACCAACAAAATCACGCAGGACATCGCCGTAGTGCCGTTTTTATGGGTCCTTCCCCTGTGCCTGTACCTGCTTTCCTTCATCATCTGCTTCGATCACCAGCGCTGGTACAACCGCCCGCTCTTCATCGTCCTGTTCATCCTCGGCATCTTCGGCGTCATCCTCGCACGCGGCCACGAAGAAAACGTCGCCGATGTACGCCTATTGATCGGCATTTACATCGGAATGCTCTTTGCCTGCTGCATGGTCTGCCACGGCGAACTCTACCGCCTCAAGCCCCATCCCCGCTTCCTGACCTCCTTTTACCTGATGATCGCCGCCGGCGGCGCCCTCGGCGGCATCTTCGTAGCCATCATCGCCCCGCTGGTCTTCTCCTCCTACCTCGAACTGCACTGGGGACTGCTGATCAGCGTGATGTTTATCCTCCTGGCCGACCAGAAATTCGCAAAAGCCGGCCGCCGAAAAGCCGTCTACATAGCCATCCTGCTGGCCGTCGGCATCATCGGCACCCAATTCCAGGGAACCCTCACCTCGAACAACCAAAAGCCCATTTATCGGACCCGAAATTTCTTCGGCGTCCTGACCGTCTGGGAAGAAAGCCCCGAGGACCCCGAAAAACACAAACTCCTCCTCCAGCACGGCACAACCTTTCACGGCCTCCAGTTCCGCCATCCCGACAAACGCTCGATCCCCACAAGCTATTACGGCTTCAACAGCGGCATCGGCCTGCTCATTGCCGCCGACCCCGACCGCCCCGGCCGCCGCATCGGCGTCGTCGGACTCGGCGTCGGAACCATCGCCTTATACGGCAGGGAAGGCGACTGCGTCCGGTTTTACGAAATCAATCCCGACGTGGAACGGCTGGCCTGCCGCTATTTCACCTACATGGACGACAGCCCCGCACAAATCGAAGTCATCCTCGGCGACGGACGCCTGTCCCTCGAAAACGAAACCCCGCAGCGATACGACATCCTCGTCCTCGATGCCTTCAGCAGCGACGCCGTCCCCACCCACCTGCTGACCCGCGAGGCCGTCGAGATCTACCTCAAACACCTGGCCCCCGATGGCGTACTCGCCTTTCACATCTCCACCATGCACCTCGATCTGCAATCCGTCGTCTGGCGGCTGGCCCGTCATTTCGGCCTCGAATCCCTCTGGATCGAAAACTACGAAGACCCCGAGCTCGGCGCCTTGTCGTCCGACTGGATCCTGCTGTCCCCCTCAAAAGCCGCCCTCGACAAGCCCCTCCTGCGAACCTCCGCCAGCCGGCCCTATGGAGACCCCGCCGCTCTCGACCTCTGGACCGATGACCACATCAACCTCCTCCAGATTCTCAAAAACCGCTCCATCGACCGGCCATAGAGAAAATCCTTTTCCCCCCGCCGCCGCCGCCGTACAATACCCGCGAAAACCCGGAACCCCAAACATTGGAGAAGCACGATGAACAAGCCAACCATAGGAATCATCGGAGGCACCGGGCTGGGCGATGCCCTCGGCCGCCGCCTCAAAGACGTCACAACCCAGCGCCCCGAAACCCCGTTCGGCCTGCCCAGCACCCCCATCCAAATCGGCACACTCGGCCCCGGCTGCGTCGCCTTCCTCAGCCGCCACGGCGAAGGCCACACCCTCAACCCCTCCCGGGTGCCCTACGCCGCCAACATCTTCGCCCTCAAAAAACTCGGCGTCACCACCCTCGTGGCCAGTGCCGCCGTCGGCTCCCTCCGACAGGAAATCGCACCCGCCGACCTCGTCCTCGTCGATCAGTTCATCGACAAAACCGTTCGCCGCCAAAACACTTTCTTCGACGCACTCGGCGCCGTCCACACCGAGTTCGCTGATCCCTGCTGCCGGCGCCTCCGCGAAAAACTCCGCGCCGCCGGACAGACCCTCTCCGCCCGCGTCCACCCCGCCGGAACCTATGTCTGCATGGAAGGCCCCCAGTTCTCCACCCGCGCCGAATCCCTCATGCACCGGCAGTGGGGCGCCGACCTCATCGGCATGACCGCCTTGCCCGAAGCCAAACTCGCCCGCGAGGCCCAGATGTGCTACGCCCTCGTCGCCCTCGTCAGCGACTACGACTGCTGGCGCGAGCACGACCCCGGCCGGGACAGCCAGTCCCTGCTCGAAGAAATCATCGGCAACCTGACCGCTGCCACCCAAAACGCCATCCGCCTCATCGAGCGACTCCTCGAAACCGACGGCGACCTGGCCGAGGACACCTGCCCCTGCCGCCGCTCCCTGGCCCGCGCCGTCTGGACCCGCCCCGACGCCCTCGATCCAAAACAGCGGCAGCGACTCGCCGCCTTATTCGACTAAACCGCACCCGGCCTAAAATTTGTTTTTCTTTGCGTTTCCCGGCCCCCCCGATACAATATAAGCATGTCAGCCGAAACACGAACAAACCGGGCATCGGCCGGGATGGTCAAAGCAATCGGCACATCCGTCGCCATCTTCGTAGGACTTGTCGTCTTTGGAAATCATGTCGCCCTCGTTTCCGCCCCGCAGCAGACCGCCCCCGGCCGACAGCTCTATGTCGAGTACTGCGCCTCCTGCCACGGAATCAACCTCCAGGGCGGCAACGCCCAAAGTCTGGTCGACAAAATCTGGCAGTTCGGCCAGGGCCGCGGCTACGTCATGCAGAGCATCAAGTACGGCCTGCCGCACCTCGGAATGCCGGCCTACGAAAACACCCTCAGCGACCGGCAGATCCACCAGCTCATTGATTACCTCTTCGAGGCCGAAGCCGAATACGGAGCCCCCCAACCCGATATCCCGGACCGGATTGAAACCCTGGACTACAAAATCAAGGTTGAAATCTTCGCCGACGGACTGGAAGTCCCCTGGAGCATTGACTTTATCGACACCGACCGGGCGCTGATTACCGAACGCCCCGGCCGCCTGCGCCAAGTCCTGGGCGGAACCCTTCAAAAAGACCCCGTCGCCGGCACACCCCAAGTGCTTAGCGAGGGACAGGGCGGCCTGCTCGATGTCGCCGTCGATCCGGACTATGCAAAAAACGGCTGGATCTACCTGGCCTACAGCCATGCCCTCCGGCAGGAAGGCCGCCCCCCGGCCATGACACGCCTGGTCCGCGGCCGAATCAAAGACAACGCCTGGACCGACCGGCAGATCATCTACGAGGCCCCGCACACAACCTACCAGACAACACGATACCATTACGGCTGCCGCATCGTCTTTGACCCCGACGGCTTTTTATATTTCGGCGTCGGCGACCGCGGACATCAGGATCAGGCACAGGACCTGACCCGGCCCAACGGAAAGATCCACCGAATCCATCGCGACGGCAGAGTCCCCGAAGACAACCCCTTCGTCGGCACAAACGAGGCCCTGCCCACAATTTACGCATGGGGCATCCGCAACCCCCAGGGCCTGGCGATCCATCCGGTCACCGGCGAACTCTGGGAGACCGAGCACGGCCCCCTCGGCGGCGACGAGGTCAACCTCATCCGCCCCGGCCTCAATTACGGCTGGCCCGTCATCACCTACGGCCGCAACTACGACGGCTCCCCCGTCTCCCCCATCGAGGAAAAGCAGGGCATGGCCCAGCCGGTCCTCTATTGGAAGCCCTCCATCGCCGCCTGCGGATTGGATTTCTATCGAGGCGACCTCTTCCCGCGGTGGAAAAACCACCTCCTCGCCGGCGCCCTCAAATACGAAGAAGTCCGCCTCCTCGATGTCAAAGACCGGCGCATCCTCCACGATGAAGTCATCCTCAAAAACGCCGGCCGAGTCCGGGATGTCGCCGCCGGACCCGACGGAGCCGTCTACGTAGTCCTCAACCAGCCTGACAAAGTCCTCCGCCTGACCCCCCAATAAAAAAATCGGCTCATCCGCGGCTCATGGATATAGAAATCTTCTGTGCCGCCTCCGGATATTCATCCCAGGTGCGGCCGTGAAGAATCCGCCCCGCTTTCTTCTTGTTCACACCTCCCCATTGCTTGAAGAAGAAGGGCACATCGGAGGCCCTGCATTGTTCCTGAATCTCCAGCGCCCATTCCTCTTGCATCGGCCGCGCCCCCGGCCCCGATTCCCCTCCCACGATTACCCAGTCAATCCCCACCAGGTCCAGCCCCGGCAGCGGTCCCAAAAGCGGCTCCAGCGACAAAAAACGCACCGCCGCATCCACTTCCCGCAGATCATCGATCCGGCCGGTATAGTCAGCATGTTCCACCGTCACACCCATCCAGACATTCTCCGGCCAACTCAGCAGCGGGGCCATTTTCTTCAGACGTGCGGATCGTTTGGTCAGGATCTGAAAGGTATGCTGCGGATGGTCCTCCATAACGTCGAACACCTTCTGAATAAAGGACGTCGGGATTTTCGAATGAAACAGATCGCTCATCGAATTCACAAACACCACCCGCGGCCGTTTCCAGCCGGATGGCTCATCCAGCGCCTCCGGGTGCAAAGTGACCTCAAAGCCGTTCCGGTAACGAACCTGCCCCATCGCCTGCAAACGCTTGGCCATCCGCTCCGCATAACAGTGCAAACAACCCGCGCTGACCTTCGTGCACCCCGAAACCGGATTCCAGGTCGCCTCCGTCCATTCTATCGCTGAAACTGTAGCCATTTTTCGTGTGGATAGGTATAGACATCATTGTATTCATAGGAGTGTTTTTTAAGTACTTTATTTGCCGTTATATATTGACCATTGGGAATTCTTTTTAAAATTCATTGATTTGTCTTATCCGTCCTATAGGTCCGATCTTCTTTCGGTCAGCGGGCCAAAACTCACCCCCACATTGACAATTATATGATTTTGGGGACCCTTTATACCACTGGTTTGCGGTCCATGTCGGAATAAGGGTACACACCCGCCTCTTTTAGTTTATCAAATAAAAGGCCCGATCCGTACCGTCGGGAATAGTCCAGTTCCGAGGCAAAGATCTCCATAAGCAGCAGTAGCCCATGCCGCCTTCCATTGATCTCAAAAGGTACGCCTCGAGTATCAAACTCGTCAAAGATTAAATGAATCATTTCGCCCTCTTCGGCCGGAAGGTCCGCCGTCTGGCCCGGCTGCAAAATTGCAGTAAAGGAATATCTTCCGATACCTGTCATGATATATCTCAGGTGGTTCTCAATGATTTCAAAAGAAGTTGTCTTATTGGCCTTGATCCGTTCTAATCGATCTTCATGGGACTCGTTCAGTTTATGATCTGTTTTAATTCTTGTACAGGTAATCAGTTCATAGGTTCCCATGCGGTTGGGCTTAGGGCCCGACCCGTCCGGTTCAAGCAGTTCCATTGTCGCAAACACAGTGCCCGGAAGATACTGACTGAAATAATACATATCTACCGGTCCCCCTATCTGAAAAGGAATCAAGGCGTGCCCGACGACCTCATCCGATGGCCCAAGAACCTTTTCCATGGCCTTAAATTCTGCTTCGCCAAATGCTGTCATCTCCTCAGATGTAAAATTTTTCTTCTTGGAAAACCTGAATCGCTTAAGCCATTCAAACATAAGACTTCCTTCTTGTCATCCTTCATTATCCTTTTTCGATGCTTCTCCTCTAAAACCGATAGTCCACCCCTATTATACCTCCAACGTTCTCCCCAACAACCCATTTCTTACACATTTTTCTCCCAATAAGTCCACTATGAAAATAGCCAAATTCCATGTTTTCCTACTCTCCTGTCCCCCTGCTCTCCTGCTCTCGCCCCCCGGCTCGAACAAAACGGAAAACCCTATAAGGTGGTCATGGCCGCCTGCATGTATAAATTGCTCCTAATCCTGAATACCATGATGAGGAATCAAACCCTATGGACTCCAAAAACAGCATGAAGAATTCCTTGACTCCAAACACAGCCGCTTTGTAGTAAAAATTTCGATTCAAAGAACATTGCCGCTTGCCCTCCTCCGCCCAAAAAATTCTTTTAATCCTGCTTATAATCTTCATGATCTTCACGTCCTTCATGGTAAAAATCCATCCGCCCCCGGCGGATTCCGCCATTCAAAATTCCTGCCCCTCTATATCTATAATAGATAATATATTTTCACTTTTTTACAAATAATTCTAATATTATACTTGCTATTTAATATATCTATG
>JAHDQI010000329.1 GCA_018433925.1 Phycisphaerae bacterium
AAAAGTGGCTGCTCACGGAAGAAAACTCCGCCTCCGATTCATTCGATTCGTTCAACGTAAGCCGCGACCAGCACCCAGAAGAAGAAGAAGAAGAAGAAGAAGAAGAAGAAAAGGAAGAGGAAAAAGTAGCAGAAGAAGAAAAAGTAGAAGCAAAGCAACCGCTTCCTCCGCCGCCCTCCCCGGCAGATACCGAAGTTGACGAAGAGGCTGAAAATCCGGCTGATCCGAACCCCCTGCCGGTCCCTGTCCCCCCTTCGGCTCAGCACGACGACCTCGATCAGTACAAGCGAACAATTCAGTCACTGAAAAATCAGAAAGACAACCTGTCCGCCACATGCAGGGACCAGGAGCAGCACATTGCCGAACTCATGGCCCAGGTCAGTGAGCTTGAAAACCGCTGCCGGCAGGCAGAGCAGGATAACAGCCAACTGAATACCGAAATCGACAAGCTTTCAGAAATCCGCCGCTCCCTTGAACACACACAAGAACAGTTAAACTCGGCGACCGAGCAGGCCTCTCGTTTACAGGAAGAAAAGACCGCCCTTGAGCGCCGGCTTCAGGAAACCATACAGGAAAAAGAGCAACTGACCGCCTCCCTTCACGAAACAGAAGACCGGCTCACTGCCCTCCGCTCTTCCCTCGACGAAACAAAGACCGCTCTCGAAAATAGTACGCAGGAAAATCAGACCCTGACGCAGCAAATCACTCAACTTCGGCAGCAGGCCCAACAGCAAAACTCCCAGCTCGAACAACTAACCGACCTCCGCCGGCAGCACGAAACCCAACAGCAGGAACTCCGTTCGCTGCGGCAAATCGTTCAGGACTCCCAGGAAACAATCGCACGGCTTAACCACGAGCTTGAACAGACCCGCCGCCTCCGCGATTCGCTCCGGGAACAGATCGGCCAGATGGAGCAGGACCTGGACCGCCGGCAGCAGGAAACACGGCAAACCGAGGAAGCCCTGAGAAAAGAACTAAGCGGATCTCAAAAACAAGCCGATCACCTGCGAAATCGCTGCGACCGCTTATCCGAACAGCTTGCAGAAGCCCGGGAAACAAGCCCGCCCGACGACCGGCAGGACGATGCCCCGGCGGCCCTATCTTCATTCGATCCGGATCACACAAACGAAGAGTCCCAGGCAGTCGCCGAGGCGGCTTCTTCGCAGCCGGTCCCCGAAAAAACCGGCGAAGGCGTGCCCCGCTTCGATCTCTCCGAGCAGATTCTCGCCTCGCAGCGGCAGCGAAACAGCAGCCGGCGACAGCCGCCCTCGCAGGGAAAAGCAAGACCGACGGACAATGTCCGAAAAGTGGTTCGCCAGTTCGTCGCGCCCACTTCCGAAGTCCCCGGCTGGACCCCTCCGCCGCCGCGAAAGCCGGCCGAAAAACCCGCTCTCCGCGATACCGAAAGACAGCAGCCCGACCGCCGCTCGCCCGATACACAGCAGTCCCCGATCGCGGATATCGTTCGTAAAGATATCGAAAATTTCTGCCGCGAAAATCAATGGGTCTTTATTGAATTTCCTTCCGGACCGTTCACATGATAACCCCCTTCCAGCCCACATGCTTCCAGGGATGGATCAATGCGGTTTTCAATTCGGTGTGGACCTACCTCATTCTGGCGGTCTTCTTTTTGCTGCTTCTCATTCTTACGCTTGCGGCCTGTTGGCGAAGCAAAAAAAACAAAGCAAACAGACGGCCCGCACAACCCCTCGGCCCGGGCAGTGACCCCGGCTCCTGCGAGGACCAGTTGCTCCGTTCCATCCAAACCCTCACCGGCCGTCCCCAGACCATCCTCCTGGCGGCCGCCGGACTGGACTGCATGCCGGTGACCATCCCGATCCGCATCGCCATGAATTCATCCGGACAAAAAAAACGGTGCCTGCTGATTGACCTCGACACCCGCCGAAACGCCGTCTGGAAAGCGTTTGGCCTCGATGTCAAAGACGGCCCCGCTCCCTCCTTCCCGGCCCCCTCAGGAATTCAAAACCTTGCGATTCTTCCGGCCCATTACTTCGAGCGAACCCGCAGCATGAACATCCGCGCCATTACGAAAAACGCGAAAAATCAATATGATTTGATCCTGATTAACGCCCCCTTCCTCGACGGCCACCCCGACCGCAAATTGATCACCGCCTCCTCCCGTTATGCCTTTGTTTTCGCCAAAGAAACAGCCCAGGTCGATCGCCTCAAAAAACTGTGCCGCGCTGAACGATGCAAAGTGCTCGGCTGTTTCAGAATTCAGAAAAACGGCTCCGCCGCCCCTAACGGCCGCCAAGAAGCTTCGCCGCCGCCGCGTCCATAATCCAGAGCACGCGATCCAGAACCGGCCAAAGAGCATGAGCCGGGTATTTCAGCGTGTCCGGCTCGCTCTCGAAAACCGTCCGCACAATCGAGGCCTTCTCCGCCCCGCTGACAAGCACAATCAGTTTTCGGGCGGCCCGCAGCACCGGAACCGTAAGCGTCAGGCGGCTCCAGTCGCCCTCCATCTGAAACACCGTGCTGACCAGGTCCTCCGTATCATACAGCGCATACGAATCCGGCTTGAGCGAAGCGATGTGCCCGTCGGCCCCCATGCCAAGCAAAATCAAATCAAAGGCAGGAAGCGTTCCGGCCGGCGACTGAAAGACATCCCGCAGCGTCTGCTCATACTCGCGGGCGGCCTGGTTCAGATCCTCCGCCTCCCCGCGCATCCGATGCACATTCTCCGCCGGAATCGGCAGGGCTCCCAAAAAAGTCTCCGCCGCGAGACGATAATTGCTGGCCGCATCATCCGGGCCCACCGCCCGTTCATCCACCCAGAACAAATGAACCGCCTGCCACGAAAACCGCTGCGCTCCCCGGCAGTTTGCAAGAAGCTCAAAAAATCGTTTCGGGGTGCTCCCTCCTGATATTGCCCAAAGAAAACGGCCCTGTTTTTGGATGGACTCCTCGGCACACGAAAGCAATTCGTCCCGGGCACGCGATGCCATCGACTCGGCATCGGGAACTTCAATCAAATGAACAGGTTGCCCTTTGACCGTATGCATGAACAGCTTCCCTTCAATTCAGGATCCTTGGCCTATAGTATTACGCCCTCAAAGCCCGGAGGAAAGAAAAAAAACGACAGGGTGGCCGCTTTTTCCGGTTCCTGCTATCCGGAAATCCCATAACCGCCTGTATAAAATAGTGTTAGAAATAGCCGACAGAGGCTTACTTCTTTGTATCCAGAAATCCCTGCAAAATCACGGCCGCTGCAACCGCGTCAATCCGGCTTTTTTTCCTCTTGCGGGTCAGATCCCGGCCGAGCAGCTTTTCCTCTGCCTCAAAACTGCTGAGCCGCTCATCCACAAAATGCAGCGGCAGGTCCGTCGCCCCCGACAGCATTTCAGCAAACCGGCGAACCTCCGCCGCCCGAGGCCCTTCCGTACCGTCCATATTATACGGCAAGCCCACCACAAACGCCTCCGCTTCATACTCCCGAACAACCGCTTCGATTTTCGCGACCAGCGCCCGGCCGCTCCCCTCAAGGACCATCAGCGGCGAAACCACCGTTTCCCCACGGTCGCAAAGAGCCAGGCCCGTCCGCTTCTGTCCGTGATCGATCGCCAGGTACCGCATCCAATCCGCCAATCCTACAGAAATTTCTCTTTCCCGCCCTGCTCCATTCGTTCCAGCAGTTCCTTCAGGCGATGACTTTGATGAATCGGGCAGATCAGCGTGGCATCCGGACTGTGCGCAACAATCATTTCCTCCGAGCCGATCAGCGCGATCAAATGGCCGGTTTCCTCGGTCACAATGATATTGTTTCGGCAGTCAAGCAGCGCGCTGTGGCCGGCGACAACCACGTTGCCGTTCTCATCCGAGGAAATCAGGTCCGCCAACGCCGCAAACGACCCGAGGTCCTGCCAGCGGCAGTCCAGCGGAATCCCGTACACATCGGACGCCTTTTCCATCACCGCGTAGTCAATGCTGATCGTCGGCAGTTGCGAAAACCACTCCTGCAAAGTCGCTTCCTGATCCGGCCCCCCCCAGGCCTGAT
>JAHDQI010000161.1 GCA_018433925.1 Phycisphaerae bacterium
ACTCACTTTTCAGCCGGTCCAGTTCCTTCAGGCGGGTGATATCCCGCAGCAGCAAAACCATATTCATGACGGCTTCTTCACCGGCCACTACCGGGGCCACTGAAAACAGAAAATGCTTAGAAGAGTTCTCGTTCTCCACTGTAAGGATATTGGCGTTGGGATCTTCCGGCTGCGTTACCGTACCGGAAGCAAAGGCCTCCTTGACATATTTGTACAATTTTTCATCCTGGGTGGTTTCCAGCAGATGACGCCCCTTGATGCGCTCCGGGGCCTTGCCGAAGATATCTGCTGCTGTTGGATTGATATCTTCAATTTTCAATTCAGAATCCAGCACAATCAGTCCGTCATCAATACTTCGCAGGATCGTTTCACTTTTATGTTTTTCGCTCAGGATTTGCTTGAAATTCAGGGCCCTGTAAGCCTTGAGTTTTTTTACCATCACATTAAAATTGCTGGCCATCCTCCCGATTTCATCTTGCGAGACGGCCTTTACTTCGACATCATACTCTCCCTTGGAAATCTTTCCCATCGCTTCGATCAACTGATGCACCGGTTTTACGATAAGCCCCGCTAGCAGGAGACTGAACGCCAGCCCGATTCCTACCGAGAGGGAACCGATTGTAAAAACGGACCAGAACGCCTGCTTGGAAACTTCTCCGGCCCGGCGGCCGGCGGTAAACATCGTTTCCTGATTGATTTCCCTGAGTTGAATGCATTCTGATCGGACCAATTTGAAAGAGGGCAGGACGGTTTCGTGATAAAAAAAACCCGCTTTTTCTGCACTTGAAGGAATCATGGACTGCAGATTCGAAAAGTTTACCAGATAGGCAGAATATCCGGCATGAATGTTCTCGATGATTGTTTCCTCGCCCGAAATGGTAATATTGTCCTGGGCTCGACCCAGCCAGAGAAGAAAATGATTCTCATTTTCTCGAAATTGCAGGATTGCCTCTTCCGGATAGTCCAGCATCAGCAGGAGAATGGCACTGTCTTGACGTTCCAGCGAATCAATCATATTCTCCGCCGCCAGAATGCTTTTGTAATTTTCCTTCAAAATCGCCTCCGCTGCATTCCCCAGAGAAACAAGATTAACGAGGGACCATGCAATCACGGCGATCATAAGAGTCAAGGCGAGGCCATAGCCGATCAACACCTTCTTTCGGAGTGTCCAGAAAATCTTGTATTTCATTGAAATAGATCCCCTGTAAAAATCTCCGTTTATCAGTGGACAAATGTTCACTTGCATTCCCAGAGAACAATTATTATAGTATCTGTTTTGTATGGAAAAGCAAGGTTCAATCGGAACATTTTTTTCGAGGAAAACAATGATG
>JAHDQI010000041.1 GCA_018433925.1 Phycisphaerae bacterium
CCATAAAAAGGTCCAGGTCAGCCATATCCACACAACTGTCCTTGTTCATGTCCGCCACAAATCCCCACCGCTGGACGTACCAAATATACGAGTCATTGGGATCTGGATTATTCGGATTGGGATAGGATGGACTGTTCGGATCACAACTGAGCCATGCGTGAGACAGAATGGCGAATTCCTCATAGTTGATTACCCCATCGCCGTTCCAGTCATTCGGATCGGAACTGTCCTCACAGGTTACCTCATCGGCGCCAATGTCCACAGAGCCGTCCCCATCCCGGTCTTCCCCGTCTATATCTACTTCATCAGGGCCAATGGCGTTGGGCTCTCCTTTATTGATGCACGGCGAGTCCCAGTTCAGATGAAAATATCCATACAACGGATAAGGATACGCAAAGCCCGGATTGGATCGTATATTTCCCCTCGCGTCTTTCGGCGGATCGGGGATTGGCTGGTCCAGGCTATTCGGATCGGTCAGACAGCAGTGCCAGGGTTCCTTGCATCCACTGATGTCTATATAATTGTCATCGGCGTTATTGGCGAAAAAGATGCTGCTCCACACGTTCGGCCGGTTTTGGTCTGATCCGACACAGCGGATTCCCTCGTTGGCATTATAGGCAATCGTGCAGTTGCGAATCATCGGACTGCTGAATGGATTCAGCATGCTAATCCCATAATAAGCCGAAGGGCTTATCTCAAGACCGTTCTGATAGATCATTGAGTTTAACATCGTTAATTTGGAAGACACTGTACGAATACCATCATGCTGGTTATCGTAAATTTTGCAGTTTTCAACTATGAGTAATTTGCTGTTTCCTTCATGGTTGATCCCATGCCAACTATTGTTATTGATTTCGCACCACTGAGTAACTAGGTCTCCATTTAACCAAGATATACCTCTTTGCAGATTGTTTGTTATTTTGCATCTTATAATGGTTGCAGATACAGAATCCCCCTCTATCCCTTTTTCTGCGGCTTCCTCTACTGTCACCCCATCCAGCAACGTATTATCCCCCATCGTTACCACTGTATTATTTCGCGCGGATTCGCCAATATA
>JAHDQI010000399.1 GCA_018433925.1 Phycisphaerae bacterium
GCGGCGAGAAGATCGATATCGTGCCGTGGAGCGATTCCTCCCAGATTCTGATCTCCAATGCCCTGCGGCCGGCCAAGGTCAGCGAAATCGCGATCTGTTTCGAGCTGGGTCGGGCAACGGTGGTTGTAGGCGAAGATCAGTTGAGTCTGGCGATCGGCAAGCACGGGCAGAATGTGCGGCTGGCGGCCCGGCTGACCGGCTGGGATATCGACATTTTGACCCCGACAGAATACAACCGAGAGGTGGACCGGCTGACGGCGTGCATCAGCAAGATTGAGGGAGTGGACGATACATTTGTCGACAAACTGCTGGCGCTGGGGATTATCTCAGTGCTGGATCTGGAAGAGGTCGGCACCCAACCGCTCGTAGAGGAGCTGGAGGTAGCCCCGGACCTGGCGGAGCGGATTGTGCGGGCGGCTGAAGAATCCGCCAAAGAGGCGGCTGCGGAAGAAAAACTGACGCAGGCCGAAGGGCTTTTGAAACAGGAAAAACAGCGTTTGGAGAAAAAACGCAAACCCAAATGAGGCACCGGTCCGGCTTTTCCTGAAAGCCGCATCCGAAGCCGTAGGAGTTACGGATTTGGCAAAGGCGACAACGCGAGTATATATCTTGGCCAAGGAATTGGGCGTTAAAAGTAAGGCCATTGTAGAAAAGTGCCAGGCCGAAGGGCTGGATGTGCAGAATCACATGGCTACGATTTCCGCCGGTCTTGCCGCTACGATCCGGGAATGGTTCAGTGAAGGCGAGCACACAACGGCTGTGGAAACGGCCGAGCCCGTGGACCTGAAAAAAGTGCGGGTTCGCCGGAAAAAGAAGACCGAGCCGAAAGAACCGGAAGCGGCTGCAGAAGAAGCGCCGGCCGAACCAGCGGAAGTAGTGGCTGAAGAACCGCCTGCTGAGCCGGAAACGCCGGCCGAAACAGTGCCTCCGGCGGCGGCTTCCGCCGAAGCGGCCGAAGTTGAGACCCCGCCTCCCGCGGAGGCGCCTGCGGCCGAGGAGCCGGAGCCGAAACCGGTTGAAAAACCGAAGCCCAAACCGGAACCGATTAAACCGGCCGGACCGAAACTCGAAAAGCCCAAACCGGCGAAGCTGACGGGGCCGACTGTGATTCGTGTGGAAAAAGCCGAACCGGTGGAGGATACACGGCGAGCAAGACGGCCCCGGCCGGCGAGGGGCCGGTTTGACAAACCGATTTCAGAGCCGCTGATGGCGACGGCTCCGGATAAGCCCGGTGCGGTCGGCAAGAAAACCAAAGACAAGACGCACGGGCGGCGAAAACATCGAGCCGACGAAGAACAGCAGCGTCAGGCCCGGGTGGTTCATAAGCGAATGCGGGAGCGGGACCTGGAAGAGCGAAAGGCCCGGCTGGCCGCGGCGCAGGGCGATTCGCTGCGGGCCCGTCCTTCTCGCCGGATTGAGACGAGAGGCAAAGGGGAAGACGGCGGTTCGCTGACCGAACGGCCCGCGACAGCGACCGTTACTGAGCCGATCCTGGTGAAAGATTTGTCAGCGGCGCTGGCGGTTAAAACCAGTGATATCATCGCCAAGCTGATGTCGCAGGGGGTGATGGCGACGGCCAACCAGTCGATTTCGGTGGAATCGGCGGAACTGATTGCCCTCGAGTTCGGGACCGAACTGGTGGTGGAACGAAAGCATACGGTCCTTGAGCAGATTGAGAAAGACTTTGAAGACCGGCAGCGCGATCATCTTGAAAAACGTCCGCCGGTGGTGACGATGCTCGGGCATGTGGACCACGGCAAGACCAGTTTGCTGGACCGGATTCGGAAAACGAGTGTAGCCAGCGGCGAGGCCGGCGGGATTACGCAGCATATCGGGGCCTACCAGGTGGAGCTGAACGGCAAGAAGATTACTTTCCTCGATACGCCCGGCCATGAGGCGTTCACCTCGATGCGGGCACGCGGAGCCAACATGACCGACGTGGTGGTGCTGGTCATTGCTGCCGATGACGGGGTGATGCCGCAGACGGTGGAGGCGATTCATCACGCCAAAGCCGCGGACGTAGAGATTTTAATTGCGCTGAACAAGATCGACATTTCCGGTGTGGATCTGAACCGGGTGTACGGGCAACTGGCTGAACATGAACTGACGCCGGCCGAGTGGGGCGGCAATACGGAAATCGTCAAAACCAGCGCGACAACGGGCCTGGGAATTGAGGACCTGATCGAACACCTTGACTATATTGCTGAATTGAAGAATTATCAGGCCGACCCGACGATTCCGGCGACCGGCTGGGTGGTGGAGGCCAAGATGACCAGCAGCCGGGGCGCGGTGGCGACGCTGCTGCTGAAGGAAGGCCAGTTAAACAAAGGCGGTGTGGTGCTGGCCGGCGGGGCTTATGGGCGCATCCGCACCATGACCGACAGCCGGGGACGCAGCATTAAAAAGGCCACGCCTTCGATGCCGGTGGAGATTTCGGGGCTGGACGGCGTGCCGCAGGCAGGCGATCGTTTCTATTGCCTGCCGGATATTAATGCAGCCAAGGAAGCGGCCGAGGAAATGCGGTTGATCACACGGGAAGAATCGCTGGCCCGTCGCTCACAGGTGACGCTGGACAACCTGTTCAGCCAGATCGAGGCCGGGCAGGTCAAGGAACTGAACCTGATTGTGCGGGCCGATGTACAGGGGTCGGTTGATGTGCTGGTCAAGTACCTGACAGACCTGAGCGGCAGCGAGGTGAAGGTGCGGGTGATTCACGCGGGCGTCGGCGGAATCACGGAAGGCGACGTGGTACTGGCGGAGGCCTCGGAGGCAATCATTATCGGCTTCAACGTGGTGCCGGAGGACCGGGTCAGGCAGGCGGCCGAGTCGGCGGGTGTGGATGTGCGGCTGTATAATGTGATTTACCGGATCACGGAGGATTTGAAAGCGGCCATGCAGGGCATGCTTGAGCCGGATCACGAGGAGCGGACCATCGGACGGCTGACGGTTCGCAATACATTTAAAGTATCGGGTGTCGGAACAATTGCCGGCTGTTTTGTGGAAAGCGGTGTGGTGACTAAAAACGCCAAACTGCGTTTGATTCGAAATAATATCGTCATCAAAGACGCTTGTGTGATTGAGTCTCTCAAGCATTTCAAGGACGATGTGCGGGAGGTCAAGGCCGGCCTCGAATGCGGCGTTAAGATCGCCGGTTTTGATGACATCAAGATGGACGATCTGTTTGATGTCTATGAAGTGGTGGAAGTGGCCCGCAAACTATAGCGGAGCGAAATCGGGAAACGGCGGCGAGCGGCGGCAATGACAACCCGCAGGACGGAAAAAATAGCGCGTGTTATTAAGGAATCGGTCAGTCATACCCTGCTGACGCGTCTGAGCGATCCCCGGATCCAGGGGCTGGTGACGATTACGGAGGTGGAGGTGACGCCGGATCTGCGGCAGGCGGTGGTTTACCTGAGCGTGGTGGGGGTCGAACCGGCGGCTCGGCAATTGACCCTGACGGCGATTCGTCATGCGGCCGGCGTGATTCAGACAGCCCTCGGCCGGACCCTGACGAGCCGGTATGTGCCGCATTTGCGATTCGAAGCAGACCAAAAAGTAACCAAAACCCTGGAGACCCTGCGGCTGATTGAGCAGGCCCGTGAAGAATGGGATAAGCCGTCTGAGCCGTCGCGGGAAAATGCGGACGGCCCGGCCGACCCCAAGGACAGCGAGGATGAAAAACAGTAAAGAGTACAGCGGAAAAGTAAAGAAATTGTTTCGCGCCTGGAAACGTCAGGCCGGCGACCTGAGTCCTGTCAGCTTTGACGAGCCGCTGGAAGCCGTGGTGGCGGCCCTGGTCAGTGAGCATCGACAGGACGGAGATACCCGGCGGGTGATCAAACGGATTCACAGCCATTTTGTGGATTTGAATGACCTGCGGGTTTCGCGGAGCGAAGAGATTCTGGATGTGATGGGCGATCACAGCGAGACGGCACAGGCGACGGCGCAGCGTTTGACCAAAATCCTCAACCAGGTTTATGACCGGTATGACGTAATGAGTCTGGCGGTACTGAAAGGAACCGGCAAACGGCAGGGACGAAAAGAACTTGAAGAACTGGATGGCATGAGCCGTTATGCGGTGGATTATTGTTTTGTGACTTCGCTGGGAGGCCATGCCATTCCGTTGACGGAGTCGATGAAGGCGCTGCTTCGCCGGGAAGCGCTGGTTTTTCCGGAAGCGACGGAAGAGGAGATTCACGGTTTTCTGGAGCGGCAGATTTCGGCGGCTGACGGGTGGGCGTTTTACTGTCTGCTGCGGGCGGCCGCGGAGGGAGCCCTGGCGGCGCCGGCCGAGACCGACGACGGAGATGCGGAGAAAAAACCCATCCGAAAAAGTAAGAAAAAGACCGGCGGCACTGCGGTCCGCAAAAAGAAAACCACCAAAACCGCGCGCAAGACCGTGCGCAAAAAGTAAGCCCCGGCGGAGAGGACGAAAGGACAGACTGTGACCGAATCAATTTTAAAATTGGGAGTACCGAAAGGCAGTTTACAAAACGCTACGTTTGATTTGTTTGAGCGGGCCGGATTCAATGTGTCCGGTTTTGAGCGCAGTTATTTTCCGCGAATAGACGATCCGCAGATTCAGTTGATCCTGCTGCGTGCCCAGGAGATGAGCCGGTATGTCGAGGACGGCGTCCTGGATGCGGGCTTTACCGGGTATGACTGGATCATGGAGAACAATTCGGATGTGCATGAGGTTTGCGAGCTTCGGTACAGCAAGGCGACCTCCAATCCCGCCCGATGGGTGCTGGCGGTGCCGAATGAGTCGGCCGTCGAAAAACCGGAAGATCTCGAAGGAGGCATTATTGCCACGGAACTGGTCAATGCCACCCGCCGCTATTTTGAACAGAAAAAGGTCAGCGTTAAGGTCGAGTTCAGTTGGGGCGCCACGGAAGTGAAGGCCCGGCTGGTCAGCGGGATCGTGGAACTGACCGAGACCGGCTCTTCGCTGCGGGCCAACAACCTGCGCATTCTGGATACGCTGCTGACCTCAACGACGCGGTTTATCGCCAACAAGGAGGCCTGGAAAGATCCGTTTAAGAAACAGAAGATCGATAGCATTTCCATCCTGCTGAACGCCGCGATCGACGCCAAGACGCTGGTGGGAATGAAGATGAACGTTCTGAAAAAGGATCTGGCCAAAGTGCTTCAGTTGCTGCCGGCGGAGAAAAGTCCTACCGTCTCGCCGCTGGCGGATTCGGAATACACGGCGGTGGAGATTATCGTGGAAGATAGAGTGGAGCGGGAACTGATTCCCCAGCTCAAGCGGGCCGGGGCATCGGGGATTATTACGTATTCATTGAACAAGGTGATTCACTGATCCGCGTGGGATCATTCGTCGATACAGATAAAGGAAACGGGTATGGCAGGACATTCACACTGGGCCGGCATTAAGCATAAAAAAGCGGCCAACGACGCCAAGCGCGGCAAGGTCTGGAGCAAGGTTGCGAGGATGATTATCGTGGCGGCTAAAAACGGCGGCGGCGATCCGGACGCCAACCTGTCGCTTCGCTATGCCATCGACAAGGCCAAGGCGGCCAATATGCCGAAGGACACGATTGAAAAGGCCGTCAAGAAAGGCACGGGGGAACTGGGCGGTGTGCAGTATGACGAGGTGCTGTATGAAGGGTATGCCCCGGGCGGGATCGCGGTAATGGTGGAGGGTCTGACGGACAACCGCAACCGGACGGCGCCGGAGATCAAGAAGATTTTTGAGCGGCGGGGCGGTTCGATGGGGGCCAGCGGCTGCGTAAGCTGGATGTTCAGTCAGAAGGGACTGATTACGGTCGATGCCGCCTCCATCGACGAGGACGCCCTGATGGAAATTGCCCTCAGCGCGGGGGCGGACGATTTGCAGAACACCGGTTCGATCTATGAGATCACCTGTGAGCCGTCGGCGTATGAGGCCCTGAAAACAGCCCTCGAGGAAAAAGAGATTCCGCTGGCTTCGGCGGAGTTGTCGAGGGTGCCGCAGAATACGGTTCCGGTCGGCGACGAAGAGACGGCCCGCAAAATCCTGGCTTTGATGGAGGATTTTGAGGATCATGACGATGTGCAGAATGTGTATGCCAACTTTGATATTCCCGACACGATTCTCGAGAAAATTGAGGGCTAACGATTTCCTCTTTCGATTTCGTGATTTAAGGGGCTGTTTGGTTGGGATCGTCTGAGGGACCGGTGTTGTCCGATTCGGCCGCAAACGGACCGTGCTTTCGCAGGTAGTCGGCGGCGTGTTGGTATCGCTTCTGTCCAAGCCGACTGAACAGTTCGTATCCCGGATACATTTGTTCAAACTGTCTGCGGTAACTGTCTTCAATAGCCATGGCCCGGCAGTACCAGTCGGCCGCCTCGGCTTCCATACCAAGCTGCTCGGCGATGGTGCCCAGCTTGAAGGTCAGCCGGTCTGATCCCGGAAATCGCTGCCAGGCCTGGAGGGCGATTTGGTAGGCCCGTGTTTGAAAGTCGGCTTTTTCCTGCGGATCGGCGGCCCGTTCGGCCAAAACGAAATACACATCGGCTTGTGATTCCCTCATGCGGTAATCGAGGGGATTTCTGCGGACAGCCCGCCCGAAGGCGTCGGCCGCCTGTTGGAGGGCCTGCGGTTCTTTGAGCAGTTTTTCACTATCTCGCTGCAGGGTCCACTGTCCCTGCAGCCAGGCGGGCAGGGGAGAAAGCCAATCGGCCTGTTCGGCCTTTTCGAGCCGGTCAATCGCCTGTTTGGGATATTGGAAGGCCTGGCGGATTTTGGCTCCCGCACGGACCGGCGGAATGACCGCGACGGACAAAAAAGCGGCAAACGCGGCCGTCAGCAGGCCCAGCGCGAAAAATCGGACGGCAGGCCTGTACCGCGCGGCCGGCCGGGGTGATTGGCCAAGGACAGTAACCGAGGCCAGGACAATCGCCAGGGCCATCAGTACCGCTGTTTCGAAGAGTGCGAAATCGATCAGGTTATGAATCAACACGGCGCCAACTCCCCAGCCGAGGGCAGGGAGCAGATAACGTCTGCAATCTTTCATTTGCAGGGGCTGTCGGGCGGCCAAAAGCAGCAGGCCCAGCACCAGCGTTATGATTCCTGCGGGAACGAGATAATACACCATATAATAGGCCTGCCGAACGGACAGATTGGGTTCGGCAATAGTCCCTTCCGAGAAGAGGGGGCGGAGCCAGAGAAGCACGACGGCCGTGGCTATCAGGATCAGCGATCCGATCAGAACGGAAGGGGTGAAGGCCGAGTCGGTTTCGTCTTTCGGCAGTCGATCCTGCAGGAGGATTCGGAGCAGGGGTCCCAGCAGCACGGCCGTAAAGGCCAGCGCACCCAGCAGGCCGTAGCCGGCGGCCAGCGATAAGATAAAGTTGTGAGGATCGCGTATCATTTCGGGGGCGGCCGGGTTTTTGTAGAGAGGATAAACAATGGAAAAGTTCCCGCCGCCGACGCCCAGCCAGGGATGATCGGCGATCAGGGCGGCGGTGCTTTGCCAGTATTGCCAGCGGACCAGCAGGGCATTGGGGCCGGGCAGGCGGCCGTGGGTCAGGCCATAGTGAATGATGAGGCCGGTTGCAAGGACGGCCAGTACAAGGCCGGCAAGAAGCAGAAATTTTCGCCGGGGCCAGAGGCGTTTGCCCCCTGCCAGACAGACGGCCCAGCCGAACAGACAGGCCGCTGCGGCACCGATTGCCCCCCGGCTTTTGCACAGAACCAGGCCATAAAGGAGGATTACAGCGGCGATGCCGTATAATACCATTACAGCGACCCGGTCGGAGGAACGGGGGCCTCGGAGGCTTTCGTGCAGCAGGCCGAGAGCGGCAAACAAACACAACAGCAGGAACGAACCGGTGGAGTTGCTGGTGGTCAGAAATCCGCGTACGTCTTTCGAGCGGATGCGATGCTCGAACTGCCAGTGCTTGAGCGTGCCCGGTTCAATGCCGATCTGGCGAAGCACTCGCTGAGGATCTTTTTCATAATCGCGCAGGGTTGATTCATTGTCCATGCGGGCCTGTTCGCGGCATTGGTAAGCGGCGGCAATGCCGAGGGCCAGCAGAAGCCACAGGGCCAGGATCATGCGTCCGGGTTTGCGGAACAGTTCAACCAGCATCAGCAGGGTTCCCAGCGGGGCGGTGAGTGTGGCCAGGTCCGTGAGGGCGTCGCGTTTGTGGGAGGCGATAAAGAGGGTCGCGATGCCGGTCATGATGAAGACGGCCGCGGCGGTTCCCAGTCCGGCCGCGATTCGATCCGGAGGCGGAGCCAGCAGCCGCACGGCCAGCCACAGGCAAAAGGAGCCGATCAGGACGGTTGACAGAAGAACGCTGAGGACATCGGCCGGCAGCGGCATCAGCGGGTTGGGCGTGGTTTGATAGGTCAGTTCGATAAAGGTTGCCCGCAGCGCCGTAATTGCCAGGATGAGGAGCAGGAGAAGAGGTTCAAACAGCGTCCGCAAATTCGGCGTTTGTCCGAACGATGGCCCATTCGTTGGCTGAATCGAGTTCTTCATGAGGATTGCATATGATTGAATTCGGATTGTCCGGTGGTTTCGAGAATCGCGACAACTCCGAGGACCATCAGGGTCTGGAGAAAGATCAGCACGGCGCCGATGGTGTCGGTTTTCTGCAGGACGATTGCTCCGGCCCCGGTGCACAGCGTAGTCAGGTAAAGGGTCAGGGCTACCTGCACGTCGGAAAGGCCGCGGCGTTTGAGCCGATGCGAAAAGTGCTGGGTGTCTCCGACGAAAGGGCTTTTGCCCTGTTTGAGCCGCAGAAAGGTGACGCTGGTGAAATCATAGAGCGGCACAGCCATGACGATTAGCGGCATGAATACAGCCGTCAGCGGGATGTTCAGGGCGGCGTCATAATAGGTCGTCCGCAGGGTCAGCACGGCGATGAAAAAGCCGACTACCAGTGAACCGGCATCCCCCATAAAGATTTTTGCCGGGGGGAAGTTGAAGACAAGGAAGCCGAGCAGGGTGCCCAGCAGAATGAGGGCCAGCGACCCGATAAAGACCTGTCCGCTTCGGAACGCGGCGGTCAGCAATACGGCGGCGGCGATGGCGGCGATGCCCGCCGAAACCCCATCCATGTTATCCAGAAAATTGAAGGCATTCATAATCAGTACAATCCAGAAGACCGAGAGAATGGTGGTGATGACTTTGTTTTCGATAAAAAATTCCACGCGGATATCCGCCCGGGCGGCCGCGGCCGCGGCGACGAGAATCTGGACGGCGAGTTTGACCCTGGGGCCGAGGTGTTTTTTGTCGTCCCAGAGGCCCATCAGGTGTAGCGCCAGGGCACAGGCCATGACGATCAGCAGGTCATTGCGTTTGGAAAGAAAGCCCTCCAGATAAAGCGGGGCCTCCGGACCCAGCCAGCGCAAGGGCAGCAGGCGAAACTGAACCAGCACGATGGCGGCCGCCAGCAAAAGGGTAATCGTCCAGAAGATGGCGACCCCGCCGCCCAGTGCGATGACGGAACGGTGGTAACGGTCCTGCCGCGGATGGGCAGCGAAATCGGTACGAACGGCCCAGCGGCGCACGCAGGCCGTCAGCGCCGCACAGAGGCCAAACGCGGCGGCCGGAACGATCCAGACTGCTGACCAGAACAGATTCAAAGGATTCCTTTCTCGACTGAACGCTGAGAATACCTGAAAACAGGGGATTTTGTAAGAAAAAAATCTTTCGTCCGCCGTGCCGGGGGCTTTTCATTTGGCCGCGGCTGTGCTATGCTGACCGGGGTCAACCCGTATCGAGGAGCGAATCATGGATGTGATGCAGGCAATCAGTCAACGGTATTCCTGCCGGGCATACAAACCGGACCCGGTGGAGGAAGAAACCCTCAATCAGATTATCGAAGCCGCCCGGCAGGCGCCTTCGGCCCGTAATTTTCAGGACTGGCGGTTTGTCGTGGTAACCGATGCGGAAACACGAAACCGCCTGAAGGCCGCGGCCTATAACCAGGCGTTTGTCGGCCAGGCGCCGGTTGTAATCGCGGCCTGTTCGGTCAGCCGGTATGTAATGCGCTGCGGCCAGCCGATAGGCCCGATTGATGTCTCGATTGCCCTGGAACATATCGCCCTGGCGGCGACTTCGCTGGGACTGGCCACCTGCTGGGTCGGGTCGTTTATGCCGGGACAGGTCCGGGAGATCCTGCGGATTCCCTCGGAGGTTATGGTGGTCGAGTTGATGACGCTTGGCCGGCCGGCGGATGAGCCCAAGAGACCTGACCGGCTGCGGCGAGAAGAGATTGCCTGCCGCGAGACGTGGACGTTTTAGAGAGAGCCGGCGGGGCATCCGTGCGGCACTGCCGCAGACCCAAAAAAGAAAGCAAATGGCAGGGCTTACGGGATGGAAGTCTGGACAATTCAAAAGCTGCTGAACTGGATCACCGAGTATCTGACCCGGCAAACGGTGGACAGTCCCCGGCTCAGTGCCGAACTGCTGCTGTGTCATGTACTTGGTTTTCAGCGGATCGAGCTGTATACCCTCTATGATCATGTGGTTCAGCAGCCGCAGCTCGGCCGTCTTCATGAGCTGGTCAAACGGGCCGGTCAGCATGAGCCGATCGGTTACCTGGTCGGCCGGTGCGAGTTTTATTCGCTGCCGCTGAAGGTGACGCCGGATTGCCTGATTCCCCGGCCGGAGACGGAACTGCTGGTTGAGAAGGCCATTGATTTTCTTCGTGGGATCAAAGACCCCTCCTCGATGCTGGATTTGTGTACCGGCAGCGGCTGCATCGCCGCGGCCGTGGCCAAAAACTGCAAGGAGATCCGTGTGGTGGCTACCGATATTTCAGAGGCGGCTTTGGCGGTGGCCGCCGAGAACATAAAAAAGCATGATCTTGAAAAACAGGTGACCCTCCTGTGCGGCGACCTCTTCGATCCGATTGTGGCCGGACTGGATCGCAGTCCGTTTGACCTGATCGTAAGCAATCCCCCCTACGTCAGTGATGCTGAATACGAAAAACTGGCGCCAAACGTCAAAGACCACGAGCCGAAAACAGCTTTGTGCGGCGGTAAAGACGGTCTTGACTTTTGCCGAAGGATTGTCGAAAAATGCGGAGACTTTCTAAAGTCAGACGGTGCCCTGATGCTTGAGATCGGTTTTTCCCAGGGTCCGGCGGTCCGGAATCAGCTTGAGGAAACCGGCCTGTTTACTGAGATTGCCATCCTCCAGGACGCGGCCCGACATGACCGTATTGTCGTGGGGCGAAGGTAAGCCGTCGAGTTGGGCCGGTTTATCCGGCAGGCGGGGCAGAGGATTTTATCGCATCCAGTTTTTTGTGCAGTTGTTTCAAGCTCTTATGGAGCTTGAGATGTGAGACAAGCAAAAGGACCGCAAAGATCACGGGGATGACATAAAAAAAGAAGGAGACAATCAGGATAATCAGCCATTCCAGGGCGCCCGGTGCATGGGTCATTTTATCATTCCTTTCGATTCAGGGCCGTTCAGATTGAAAAACTGTCTGCTCGTATCTGTAACGAGCTGCGCGAATTTGTCAAGGGGCAGGTTGTGGAGCCCGGCCAGTTTGGCGGCCGTGTGGATCAGCAGGGCCGGCTCGTTGGGCTGGATTTTGCGGACCGGTTCGGGCGAAAGATAGGGGCAGTCAGTCTCGATCATCAGCCGCTCGAGCGGAATCATTTTCGCAACCTCACGCAGGTCATCGGCTTTTTTAAAGGTGACAATACCCGTAAAGGAAACAAAGTATCCCCTCTGGAGGATGATCTCGGTTTGCCGCCGGTCGCCTCCGTAGCAGTGGATGACGACGTTTTTAAGCCGACTGTCGTAGTCGGCCAGGATCTCCATGGTTTCGTCAAACGCCTGCCGGGTGTGAATGACTACCGGCTTTTGGGTTTCGGCGGCCATCTCAAGGTGCCCGCGGAAGAGACGCTGCTGGTCGGCGGGGGGCGCGTGCATATAATGATAATCCAGGCCCGTTTCGCCGATGGCTACAACCCGGGGGCGGCCCAGCATCTCTTTGAGGAAAGATAAATCCTCATCAGTGATTGTGCCGGCCTCGTGGGGATGATAACCCAGTGTCGTCCAGAGGGCTTCATGCCGGTTGGCCAGATCAAGGGCTTTGGGGATTTCCTGCGGCGTGGTGGCCACGGTGATCCACCCGCTGACCCCGGCCAGGCGGCTGCGGGCCAGAACCTGGTCAATCTGTTCGGCCAGCGGCGAATACGTCAAATGCGCATGGGTATCGAGTAACTGCATTCCTGTACTATACCGCAGGGACAGCCCGTCCGCCACGGATTTTCGGGGGGCTGCAGGAATGATTGGCTCGCGCCGGTAAAGGCGGTTGTTGAAAAGCGGCGGCGGTTCTGATACGATGGGGAATATGAACGAACAGCAGCGAAAAATCCTGCTTCAGACAGCCAAGAAAGCGGTTTCGGCGTCGGTGAAGGGGCAGCGTTTGCCATCGGCTCCGAAAACGGATGATCCGGCCCTGGCGGCCGAGTGCGGGTGTTTTGTGACGCTAAAGAATGGGGAGAAACTTCGGGGCTGCATTGGACAGTTTGAGGCCGACCGGCCGCTGATCGAGATGATCGGGCGGATGGCGCTTTCGTCGGCGACACAGGATTCGCGGTTTGCGGGCGACCGGATTAGTCCGGAAGAATTGCCGCAATTGCATATCGAGATTTCGGTTCTTTCGCCAATGGAGAAGACAGACGATCCGCTGGGCCTTAGATTGGGCGAACACGGCATTTATATCACGGATGGGTATCGTTCGGGGTGTTTCCTGCCGCAGGTGGCCACCGAGACGGGCTGGACCCAAGAGGAGTTTCTGGATTTTTGCTGTACCCATAAAGCGGGCCTGCGGCCGGGCGCGTGGCGGGATGATCCGAAGGTGAACGTTTTTTTGTTTACGGCCGATGTATTCGGAGCCAACTGGGGGGACATCGAGGACTGAACCACATGATGCGGCCAAAACGGATCCAATCTGTGTGCGGGGCGGTACTGTTGTCCCTGTGGCTTGCCGGGTGCGGACCGGAGCGGTCCTCTCCGGTATCGCAAAGTTCTCTGCGTCCGAGTTTGTCCACGCCGGAGGGGCTGGCCGCTTACCTGCGGGATCTGCCGACGGTGAAGGAGACGGCCGTCTGGCAGAATCCGTATGGGCCGGGGATTCGGATTACGACCAAACATTATGAGGTGTATACGACGCTGGGCGATCCGCTGATGCTGCGGCAGGTGCCTTCATTTGTGGAAAGCGCGTATGCGGCTTATGAAGAGCAGTTGCCCGATTCTGTGGAGGCGGACCAGCGGTTTCAGACGTATTTATTCGGTCAGCGTCAGGAATGGGAGGCGTTTACGCGCGATTTCGCCGGACCGCAGGCGGAGATGTACCTGCGAATCCAGAAGGGGGCCTATATGCTCAACGGGGTCTGTGTGGCCTTTAACATTGGACGGACGCCGACGTTTTCAGTGCTTGGGCATGAGGGATGGCATCAGTTTAACCATCGGTTTTTTGTCTATCGTCTGCCGAGCTGGCTGGATGAGGGAGTAGCTACGCTGTTTGAGACGTGCCGATATCGGCAGGGGCGGTTTGTGTTTGAGCCGCAGCGGAATCTGAACCGGCTGGGGTCGCTCAAAGAGACGATGCTGGCCGGTCGGATGATTCCGCTGGAGCAGTTGATTGTGCTCAATCCCGGCCAGGTGCTGCCGGAACTGGGCGGCGGGGAAGAGGCGGTGATTGCGTTTTATGCGCAGGTCTATGCGCTGGTGCGGTTTTTGCGAGAGGAGTATTACGGGTATTACCTGCGGAAATATCATACGTTGATGGCCGCCGGGCTGCGGGGCAACTGGCCGCTGAGTGACATTGAGGCCCAGGTGGCCTCGGACCGGGAGCTGGCGATGACGGTAGCATGGAACCGGCAGGTTTCACCGCGGCTTTTTGCGCAGTATATTGATCCGGACCTGGGCAAGATTGAGACGGAGTACCGGGCATTTTGTGAAAAGATCACCTATCCTGTTCGGCTGAAGAGTGTTCCATGAAACAGCCAACTGGGTTTATTCTGGCGTCGGCTTCGCCGCGACGAAAACTCCTGCTGGAGCGGGCGGGGTATCGGTTTGAGGTGATCCCCTCAAAGGTGGATGAGGAGGCGTTTGACGGGGCGGCAATGGCCGCGGCGGAAACGGCCAGGCAATTGGCGCTGGCCAAGGCCCTCGATGTGGCCGCCGGGCATCCGGCCCGGTTGGTGCTGGGGGCCGATACGGTGGTGGATCTGGACGGGCGGACGATCGGCAAGCCGGCGGACGCGGCGGAGGCCGAGGCGATCACGCGGGCGCTGTTCAGCCGGCCGCACAAGGTCATTACGGGGGTGGCGCTGGTGTGTATGGACCGGGGCATCGAAATGGCCGAGACGGATACGACGATTGTCTATCCGAAACTGCTGACCGAGGCGCAGATTGCCGAGCATATCGCCGGCGGCAACTGGAAGGGCAAGGCCGGGGCGTATGGGATTCAGGAAAGCGGCGATGCGTTTGTGGAGCGGGTTGAAGGATCATTTACGAATGTAATGGGCCTGCCGATGGAGCGGGTGGAGGCGTTGTTGAGCGGATTTGCGATGGCGGGCCAGGCAAAAGATGACGATTGAACAAGGGAGGATTACGATGCGAGCGCATACAGTCGGATGGATCTTTCTGATTGTGCTGACGGCGGCTTTGGGGGCCGGGTGCGGGCGGCCGGAGATTGAGCGGCGGGTCGTGGCCTTTGAGGCGGCCGGCGATGAGGTCAAACTGCTTAGTGTGCCTGTTAACAGCGCGACGCCCGAAGAAGGGGAAGGTTCGTGGCCGCCGCGGCGGGATGCATTGCTGGATCTGCTGGCCGATCAGGGAGCGGATGTGGTTTGTTTGCAGGAAGCGAAAGCCCGTCAGGTGCGGGATATCCGGCGGGGGTTACCGACCTATCAAGCGGCCGGGGTAGGCAGTCCGGACACCGAGGCGGCCGGACAGGTCTGTCCGATACTGTATCGACGGGATCGTTTCGAGTTGTCGGCCGATGGGGTGTTCTGGTTTTCCAATACCCCGTGGGAGGCCGGTTCGAGGCACTGGGATAATGAGCTGCCGCGGGTGTGCACGTGGGTACGGCTGGTGGACCGGCAGACCGGGCAGGGTTTTTTTGTGTATAATCTTCAACTGGATGGGGCTTCAGCGTTTTCCCGGGAAGAAAGCGCCCGCCTCCTCGTGCGGCAGATCGCCCGGCGCAAACCGGCAGAGCCGGTGATCGCGGCGGGAGACTTCTATGATGGCGCCGACAGCCGGACCCTGCGGATTCTGCGGGGGCAGGAGCAAACTCCCGGCGCCGAGGGTGTAGAACTGGTTGACACGTGGCTTCCAACGGGCCTGCGAACCGACCAGGAGGGGACCTATCATGAGTTTGGGGGCCGCCGCGAGGGAGTCAGACGGGATATGATTTTAACCGGGCCGGAGGCGGAGGTGCTGTGGGCGGAGATTGACCGCCGGAGGTTCAGGGGACAGTATCCATCGGATCACTTTCCGGTAACGGCAATGATTCGCCTGCCGGCGGCTTCTTTTTGACTGTTCTTTTTTTCCGGCCGGGTACTATAGGACCTTTTGGGGGTGAACAAGAACGGTTTTTTTGAGTAGAATTAACAGGAAGCAGCGCCGCCGTGAGGATATCCTTGTATTTTCAGGGATGTCTTTATTTGATCCTTGAAATATTTCTGATAGGATGTGCGTCTAAAAGACGAAGAATACAATGAACGACCGGAACGAGATGCCGTAATCCGAGGACTTGTTTTGAATCGAATTGTCTTACTTATCTGTTTGTTTGGACTCTCAGGGGGCGGCTGTCTGTTTGAGCGGGCTATGGGGGCGGAAATGCCAGAAGGGGCTGCCGGTCAGGATGATTCGGCCCGTCAGTTGCGCATTTATACAGAAGCACTGTATCAGGGCAGTTCGGAGGAGGTGCGGGTGGATGCGGCGATCGGTCTTCTTTTGCGGAAAGACGCGGAAAGCCGGTCTATACTCCTGAAGGCCCTGGGCGGGTCCGATAACCCCAATGCACAGCTGGCAGTCTGTCGGGCCCTGATCCAAAGTCGGGGCCTGGGTTCTTCGGCCGTTCCCGCAGAGGAATTTGCCGCTCCCCTTTTGGCGATCCTTGCGGGCCGGGATGAGGGACTGGCCAAAATGGCGGCGGAGGCCCTGCTGATTTACCGGTTTTCAGAGATCGAAGCTCCACTGACAAATCTGGTTAAAGATCCGCAGCGAGAGCCGGCCGAGCGTCTTCATGGGATTTACGTGTTGGGCCTTCGAACGGAGCCGCAGGCGCTTCGTATTTTGATTCAATTGCTGGATGACGGAAATCCGGAAATACAGCAGGCGGCC
>JAHDQI010000312.1 GCA_018433925.1 Phycisphaerae bacterium
CAGATCCTCTGAAGCATAGAGGCATACGTCATTCATCCCGGGCGAGGGCAGCGGTGTGCCGTACAGGCCGGAGGCCCAGATGCCGCCCTGGTCGGCTTCATTGAAACCGGAGGGCACTTCAAAAAGCCAGCCGGGCGGGGCGGGGACATCATCCACGAACCAGGCGCCCCAGTTGTCGGATTTATAGATGCTGTTGTAAACACTTTCAAGCGGTGTTCCGACCATCCAGTCGATTTCATCGAATCCGCCGTTGGCCAGGAGATTCTCTCGCCCGTCGGGCCAGTCGGCGGGCATGGCAGTATCCAGCGTTACAAACCCGATGAACATGATGTCGGGATCGGATGATTCATCCGTGTGCCGATTGTCATAGGCGATTTTGACGGTAATAGGCTTGCCGTTGTCGGCGGCCGTGGCGGTGTAGGCGCCGTAGACCGGGCGCCAGCGGTTTTGAGACAGGGCCCGTTCAAACGAGGCCACTTCGGCACCGTCGATTTCCAGGGTCAGGATCGCAAAATCTTTCCAGCCATTCACGTCTCTGGCCATGACGTAGGCCATGGCGTAATAGGTCTGCCCCTGAACGGCATGTCCAGTTGTTGACTGGGTCAGGACATAATTCGGATCGTTGGTGTAAGCCCCGACGGTCCCGCCCAGAGGCGTCATGACATACTGGGTGTAGTTCATGACGCCAATGTCATCGACGCCGGGTGTTTGTACAATGTAAATGCCTTTTTCCGCTGTACTGTCCGGGGGGGCGGTTGTGATCCATGTCCAAGCGGTCGGGTTGATATCGAGTTTCGATTCCCCCATTGTTCCCAGGTCAAGTGCGGACACGTCGGCCCAAAAATCTCCGTTGGTCAGCATCCCGCTGTTTCTGGGTTCTTGAATCGTTTCGCCTTTCAGCCATTCTTCGGTAAGGGGGAGAAGATCATCGACATTGACATAGGAGTCCCGGTTAAAGTCGCCGGACCGATAATCGGTAATTCCATAAGGCGGTGAGTCATACCCGATTGAAACAGAGTTGTTTGGGAAGTTGGAAACCGGGTGAAATTCGTCGACATAAACAACGGTGTCCGGATTCCCGCCGACAATAGACAGTTCCCACCAGATGCCGGGATAGCCGTCTACCGCCTGGATCGGTTTCGGGAACGCGTGCTTAAATTCTTTCCATTCATAGTCGTTCAGGCTGCCCAGCGACCAGTAGGCCTCATGGAATTCAGTCATGAGACTCAGGGGATCCGGCATCGTCCAGGGCTCTGTATTGTATTCGTATAAATAAATCCGGATCCGCAACCGTGCATTTTGTGCGTTGACCGCGGCGATACGGGCATACGTCTTGAAGAAGTATTTGTACTCGTGGATCCAGAGTTCCGGACGATATCTCTGAAACCCTTTCCCATTCTGGCAGAGCAGGATCCCAGGCGTGATATACGCAGCCAGCGAGGCCTTGCTGGTATCAACACCGCTCCAGGAAGGGTCGATCCATTCGATACCGTATCTGGCGGCATCTTTTTCGGCAAACGAATAGTCTGTCTCATCCATCGCTCTCCATTTATCATATCCATTGTCATTAATGCCTTTCACCGCAGAGCGGGCGCCCGGTCCGGTTAAGGGACTCTCAATCCACCATCCTGTTATGGTCCGGGAATCCGTGATTGAAGCTTGTTCATTAAAACCCGGGTCCCACAGATGGATCCAGCCGGAGTGAAGCCGCCATGCCTGGTTGATTTCTTTGCTTAAGGTTACCGGCTCCAGAGGCCCCTGGCTGACCACCGTAAGCGGAGTGGCGGTGCCACTTGCCAGTTTAGCCACTTCCTCGGCAGGCAGGTAGGATCCCGACCAGATCGCCACGTCATCGAGGGCTCCCGTAAAAGCCCTGTCACGGCCTTCCCTGGAGGCGATGTAGAAATCCGTGGTTGCCCCGGGCAGGTTGACCTCCGGTGAAATATATCGTGTATGCTGAAGGACGCCGTTTATGTATTTTTTAAGAAGCTGATTATCGCAGGTAATCGCCAGATGGTACCAGTGGCCGAGGATTTTCTGCTCCTCCGTTTGGACACCGACGGAATATTGCCAATCGGGCTCCGAGGACCAGAAGTAATCATAGGGATCGCCTTCTCCGTCCGGATTTTTAGCCAGTTCCAAATCATACGCATCCGTATATACCAGATACGCCCAGTCGCCGGTCAGAGAATCCCTTCGGACCCACATGGAAATGCTAAATGCGCCTTCCAGATCGAATACATTCGGGTCATTTTGGACATGATTGGGATCGGTACAGAGTTCAACGCGGAGATAATTTATGTTGTTGGGATCGCTAAAATCCGCGTTGAACAGCAGGGCCCCGCCGATGCCGTCGCGCCCGGCAATCCATTGCGGATAATGAATTTCATCAGAGGCCCGAAGAGAAGCATGCTGCTGGTTGCCGGAATGATCGGAGGCGGTTGTGCCGCTGCCGTCATCGAAAGTCCAGTAAGCCGCCAGATTCGCGATTGCTGTTGAAGTGAACCATGATAGAATTGCAATTGCCAATAACCGTTTCATCCCGTGACCTCCTCAAAAAAAACGCACATTATTCCTCACTTATTTCCATCCTTGCTTGCTGCCGATGTATTTCTCCCTAAACCTGTTTGTTCAGACTGTCACACAAGGCGGAGCCGGGATTCACTGTTCATCAACAAAGTGAACTTGCGATGAGGATGAGCGAATTCAACTCTTTGGCCCCGGTTTGCTTTTTCATGAATCCTTCTCCGAAAGTAGTTTGAGTCTTTTCTCGTTTGCCGGCGATCTGATGAATTTGACTACTTCTATGATGTCGAAAAACTTTTTTGAAGTCAAGACAATTTCAGGCGCAAGCCATTCCGGGACCCTGTTCTGAAAAATACAGGAAGAAATTAGACTTTTAAAAGCACACTGTCTGTCGAACAGGGCAGGAAACGTAATTTCGAAAAAACAGGATTTGTGAGGCCAAAACCGCTGTTTTGATGTTCTTTCAGAAAAGAAATGCGGGGGGCTTCCTCCGCTTGTATGATATGTTTTATGGACTTTTTATAAGTTTGTTTTTTAAATAACGACCTGTCATACCAGTGTATTTTTTCGGGGGATTGCATGTCAGTCATCGATGCGACTTTCATGGATTGCAAATAAAACAGTCAGTGCCTGCAGAAATCTGGGTTGTAGTAAAATTTTTTATCTACGTGTTTTTTTGAAGAAGAACCTGTCAGACCAGTGAAGGAGAAGGGCCCCGGAGGTTTTGCTTGCCGGCTTAGTTTTCGTTGACGCGTGAGCAGGTTTTCATGTCCAAAAAGTGGAACTCAAGCCGTTTGGACGGGATGTTTTCTTTTTTGGTTTTGATTTTTTTCCGAAGCATTGCAACGGCTTCCCGGGCCATGTCGGTTTCCGGCTCGACCATGGCGGTGGCATAAATGCCGACCCGGTGATCGGTTTCGCCGGCGAAGGTAATTACCGAAAGGTCCGAGGGGATCTGCAGATTGAGCCGGGTCGCGGCCGAATAGAGCGCCGGTACGGAATAGCTCCAGTAAAAGAACATGGCCGTCGGCCGGTCCGGGCGGCTCAGGACAGAACAGAACAGGTCCACTTGCTTGTCGATCGATTCTTCGGCCTTTTCCCTGGCCGGGGGTGTGATATCGAGGATTTCCAGTCCGGCTTCCTTCATGGCATCCGTATATCCGGCCCGCCGGTCGGCGGCGCTGTAGTGAGTGCCGGGCAAGAGGTTGTGGGAATACACATCGCAATAGCATATTTTTTTGTGCCCCAGCCGAATCAGGTATTCGGCGGCCTGCCGGGCGGCCGAGTAGCTGTCGGGATAGACGGCGTTGTACTCCAGTTTGTCGTTGAGCCAGACCTTCGGCATGGAGGTGCTTTGAAGGGCCTGGCGGACTTTGGGGGGCATGTCATGGCAGTGGTTGACGATCAGCCCCTCGGCCATCAGGGAGCGAAAGATCATGGGAAGCTGCTGGTTTTTGAGATTGGATTTGGGAATCCGCGCCAGCAGGAGATGCTTGCCGTCTTTTTCAAGATTGCGGTGAATTTCACAGACCAGCTTTTCGGGCAGGTAGCTTTTGGTCGTATAATCGCCGTGCAGCAGGGCCACACAGTTGAATTCTCCTGTTTTTACCCCCACGGCATAGGCGTTGGGGATATAGCCGAGATCAAGGGCGATTTTCTTGACCTTTTCCTGGCAGGCCCGGCTGATGCGGTATTGGTCGGCCTTGTTGTTGAGCACGCGGGAGACCACCGAGACATCCACACCTGCGTAATAGGCAATTTCTTTGAGTGTGACTGACATGGCTGTCCTCTCACGGGTTGCTTTGAATCAACTCGAATAACTGATCTTCCTCCATTTTGTATTTTTTGAACAGGGGACTGTAGGTCCAGCAGGTTATTTTCGCGGATTCCCGGCTGAAGGTCATCACGCGCAGCCAGGCCGAGCCGCCGATTTCCTGTATCGGAGACTGATAATTGACCAGTTTCTGAATGACCGGGCGGCCTGCGTCATTCTCGGAAATCAAAAGCCCGGTGCCGTCTCCGATAACATGGCCGTTGAGCACAAGGAAGACATTCTCATGCCGCCGGATCAGTTTATTCCAGATGTCCTGCCCATCGTTCCCGCCGGGGGTGGTGGGATAGGAACGGGGATTCCACTCCTGTTCTTTCCCCTTTTGTTCCCAGTCGTAGCGAGTGGAATCATGGTACATATAAGCGTGTGTTATCAGGATGGCGTTTCGATCCTTGTGCTGCCGGAGGATGCCCGATGCCCACTCCAGCGTTTCATCGGTCGGGCCCCATTCAAGCGTCAGAATCAACCACCGGCTGTTGTCCGGGGCCTGGAAGAGGTGATACGTATTAGACATCCGGCCCTGGGTTTTGACGCCGGCGATTCCGCTCCAGCCGGCCAGACGCTCATAGGGGAAGTACGTGTCCAGTTTTGTGCTCCGGTCGCCTGCCCAGCCGTTATTTCCACTGTCATGATTGCCGGGGCATATGGCATAGGGGACTTTCTGATCAAGGATAGCCATGGCGGCGGAGGCGTTTTCCCATTCCTGGTCAACGTTATGGTTGGTGACATCTCCGAGGTGAAGGACATATTGGACCCCGAGGCGCTCGGCGTTGTTTCGGATCCATGTGGTTTGCAATTCGAAGAGCCCGGGATAAGTCTCGCTGTAATATTGCGTGTCGGGCAGGATGACAATCGACCAGGTGTTTTCAAACGACTCAGGGATCTTCACTTTGTCGGTTTGCACATTCCATTGTCCAAAAAGCCCTGCGGAAAACGCGAAAAAACAAGATCCAATCCACTTTGCCATCGTTTAACTCCTGCCTAAAGAATGATTTCAAAAACACGATTTCACGGATAGACTTTGCCGAAAAGCCCATTTCTTTTGGCAGGATACGGGATCCATCGTGGATTGTCAATAGGCGGGGCACAAATCTTTGTGCATGAAAAAGTGGTTTTCCTCAGGCCGATTGCCCCGCTCCATGCCGGCCGATCAGGGCTTTATCCACTGGTCGACAAGTACGGCCAGGTCCGAAATATCCACACGGTCGTCATACGGTACGGCCAGGTCGCAGAAGGGATTCCAGCGGTCGTCGGCGGGTCCTGTAAGCCAGGCCCCGGACAGGGCTGCCAGGTCCGCCTGATCGATCAGGCCGTCGGAATGGATGTCGGCCGGGGTATTTAAGTCCGAGGCGAAGTTGCCCAGCAGGTAGCACAAAGCCGCCTGCCAGGGCAGGCAGGGCTCAAGGATCGCGGCGGATTGAATATTGAGATAATATTTATATTTGTATTGGATATAATGCGGCAGCGGATGCTGGCCCCAGTCGCCTCCGAATGCGTTGATGTTGCCGCACAAATAGCCCGGCACAGGATTCAGATGGTCAAACATGTAAAACGAATAGTGGTCCGTGCCGTGGAGATAATCCCCATACCCGGTGAGGAACACCCTCGATACCGGGTTGCGGCCGCCGATCCAGTCGAGAACGTCCAGTGCGGCGTTGCGGTAATTGGCGTTGCCGGTCCATTCATACGCCCGCAGGAGGATATAGGCATTGCCGCACAGCATGCCGCTGGAGCCCCAGGATAAATCGTTGTAATACAGGAGGGGCAGATTGTATGTCGTGCGGTTGCGATTGGTCAGCGCATTGGCCGCATCGGTGAGAAAATGTCCCTGGATATTATTCCTGATGGTTGTGTTTACGGGGCGTGTTGTGTCTACATAATCAATATACCCGGCGGTGATCCCGTTGATTCCGGTAATCAAAGCCAGGGATTGGTAATGCCCGGAAGATCCCGAAGCCCCCGTACCGCCGAAGTCGCCCGGAAAGGCCGTGCGGGCATCTCCGGTGCTGTTAAATGCGGTTTGGAAGTAGGTGTGATAATCCGTGTTTCCGGTTGCGATATACAGTTCAATCGCCGCAAATGCGCGGAACGAGGCGTCATTGCGGATGCCATAGGACCATACACTGCCTGAAGCGCTGGTAGGATTGTAGTTGGCCGGATGGGCCATCAGCCACGTCCAGGCCAGTTGGGCTCGGCTCAGCAGGTCTGCCGTATAGGATTCCATACCCGGCACCTCTGAAAAAACAGTGCAGGCCTTGGCGAATATCCCCGCCAGAACACAGGCGGCCCCGGTGGAGACGTCCGAGACAGTTTGCTGCTGCTGGCTGGAGTGGTTATAGACGATAAAATGCACACTGCCGTCTGGATTCTGCATTTTTTTGAACCACTCAAGCTGGTACTGGATCAGCAGAATCAGGTCATTGGTCTGTCCGTCAGATTCCGGGAGGTTCAGAACGCCGGGGCCGAGTTGATCCTGGAACCGTTCAAATGTTTTCAGCAGAAACCACAGGGTGGCTACGTTGTTGTGGATATCCAGGTGCAGATCTCCGGCATCAAACCAGCCGCCCTGAACATCCCGCGATGTAATTCCCTGATTCAGGGGATCATAGTCATACATTTTAGCGGGATTGTTATCGTCATAATCGTAGGGGCAGGCGGTATTGTTGGCATAAAGGGTCGGCCGGGGGCGGCCCTCGGCCCAGGGCTCGACGATCGGGCTGCCGCTGCGGGCATAGTAGAAAAATCGCAGGGCATCGCGAAAGGCGCGGTTCATGGCCCTGGAGTGGATATCAAAGACCGGGGAGGTTTGCCCCAACTGGGGACACGCAATGAAGTAGCGGCCCGGCACCGTGACTGAACTGAAGTCCGCGTGATAGACTCGATCCCCGCTGTAATCCCACGAGCTGCCGGACGGTGTATCCAGCGTTAGGGAGCCCTCGTAGGCAACCGTTCCGCGTGCGGCGTCTTTGACCTGGAAATACGTCGGCGCCGAGGGAACCGTGCCGGTCTCATAACTGACGAGGGCCAGTTTTCTCCGGTCGGGCAGGTAGCCGAGGCGGTTGATTTTAATCATGTCTGAATAGTGGCAGTCGATGCCGGGAAGAATCCTCATTTTTTCAATATACAGGGTGTTCGTCTGGCTGTACGTCCCGGACCCGCCGAGGGTAAGGATGCTGAGGCGCGTCAGGTCCAGATTGGGATTGGCCGCCAGAAAATGGGACATGGGGATATAGACATCCTGCCACTCGGAAGTCGAGGGGCTGACATAATTTGACAGCAGGACCGAGGCGCTTTGGCTGGTGTAAATATTGCTGAGCCCGGCATAGGCCCGATACTTGTTCCAGATTTGCTGATCATCCAGCAGGGTGATGTACATGTTGGCTCCGGAGGCGATCTGTCCCCATTTGAGCCGCAGATGAAACAGCGGGTCATCCCCGGTTCGCAGGACGTTGACCGAGTGGCCCCAGTCCAGTTTGAACTGGACGTTCCACCAGCCGTTGGGCAGGGTGGTTTGCAGGACCAGGCAGCCGCTGCCGATGGACATATCGACGGGCACAGAACTATCGCCGCAGGTCACGAAGGTGGCGGCTCCGCCCTTATAGACGTACGATTTTCCGACCGCGTCCCAGCAGGTGAAGGTCTGCAAATTGGAATGGGCCGGGTCAAAAAAGTTGATGCCGATGCATTCCTGTACGGCCGGGGCCGGGACCTGATTCAAAATCAGAAGAAGCGTGAAAATTTCCGCACAAAGGTTTGTGCTTTTTTTCGCTTTGCTTTCGTTTTTAAACCGCTTCATTGGGAACCCCCATACATGTTGACCTTCATTGATTTGCTTTATCATACCGCCCCGGCGGGGCGAATGCAAGTTTTTTTTGTCTTTAGAGCATTCTGAAAACGTTAAGGATTCAAATAAACGGTTACCGGCCCCGGTATGCTGCGGTGAATCGTCACCAGAAATCCGCCTCCTTCGACAGGGCTTACTGTGTACCCATCTCTCGATGCTTTCAGAACTTGGGCACAGGGTAAAGGATCCTCATTGATCCGGATTTCTCTTGGGCGATTGGCCAGTTTAAAACGTTCTTCAGAGACCGGATCAAAGGTCATATAGAAGATTTTTTCAGGAGTATATCGAATTGACCGGATGACCGAACCACTGCTTAGCAGGTGATTTTCGCGGGCCGGGGCCCATTGCGGAACCGAGGCCATCCCCCGAAGGAAGTGCCGCATGTAATCGCCGTAGCCGTCGGAAAACCAGTAACCGGTGCCTTCATCCAGACTGGTTTTGACCAGTCCATCCTGTCGGCAGCCGTAAGAGGCCCAGTTGAATGAACGAAATGCTCTTTCTTTGGAATCCGGATCGCCGGTCTTTTCATACAAGAGGGCCAGTACCGAGGCGTAGCGGGCCGTATGGCTGGTCATTTTGTCCATATCGTTGACCTGTTCGCTGATCACTTCGGCTCCCCACTGGATGCCTTTTTCAGGCAGCCCCGCCATCGTAGTCGAATCAGCGGCGAAGAAATCCCGCACCCAATCGATCAGCCGTTTGGCGTGGTTCTGTCCCTGTGGATCGGCCTGCGGATTTTCCAACAGATACCGGGCCGTCTCCAGCGGACAGTATTGATTCAGGTTGGTGCGGTAGTCCGGGTAGATGTAGATGTCCTCAAAGTACTGCGTCCACACATTGTTTTGGACGGGGTATTTCATCAGCCAGTTCCATGCAATCTGCCGTGTTTTTCGATAGGCCTGTGTGTCGCCCTGACCGATGCGGATCATTTCGTCCAGCAGACGGATTGGCCCGATGGTGTTGGAGGTGTAGGCTTCCTTGATGATCTTGCCGGTTTTAGCGTCCACCCGGAACGGCCATGGCGAATGGCTTTCATCGCCGGGGATCACATGCCGGGCCAGGGCATCGGCGCAGCGGCGGGCGGCCCGCAGGTATTTGTCTTCAAGCGTAACCCTGTAAAACCGCAGATAGGCCAGTCCGATCTCGCCGACCTTGTCCGGTTCGAGGAAGCCCACGCCATCGCCGCGGCCCAGATACTGAGAGTCCCATGTATAGCGGCTTTCCGTGGCGCCGCAGTATTGCGGATTGCCGCCGTCCGAACTGGCGTAGGGCACGCCTGCCCAGGCATCGCCGGGTTCTGTACTGCCGTGGGTGATAATATGATCCAGCATGTCGCGAATGAGCGGCAGGATCGCCGCATCGCCGCTGTAGGCGTAATAAAGCAGGCCCGAATCAGTCAGCATGGCAAACAGACCGCCTGGATTGTGCGTCCAGTCGCGGCCCTCAAACAGTTCCTTGCCGGTGTCTTTGGGTCCGTAGAAGACCGGATAGACAAAATACGTTTTATACCCATCGGGCTGAACCGGAATGCTCTTGAACAGATCCCAGGCCCGGCAGACAACTTCATGATAGGGGCTGTCCGTCTGGGGCCACGCCAGCAGTTTGCCCTTATGATCCAGCCGTACATCATGCCAGAAGAGTTTTTCAGCGGACACCCGGCCGGTCAACACAATCACCAGCAGAAGTATTTTTACTTTCAGCGGAAGATTACACACGATTCAGCGCCTCTTTAAAACTCTTTTCGATCAGCCCCATCATCTCATCCAGATCCGATTCCTCGGCAATGAGGGCCGGGGCGACGGCAAACCAGGTCGGATCGATCCGCATGATCAGGCCGTTTTCGAGAGCCGTTTTTTTCAAGGCACGGCCCAATTCGGGGAAGGGCTGATTGGTGCCGGTGTCTTTGACCAGTTCGACACCGAGCAGGATGCCGCGCCCGCGGACCTCGCGGACAACGCCGTATTGCTTAAGCGTTTCCAGTTTTTTCAACAGGTATTCCCCGAGCCGGCGGGCTTTTTGGTCGAGCTTCTTTTCCACGATTTCATCGATCACGGCCATGCCGACGGCGCAGGCCAGGGGGTTTCCCGCAAAGGTGTTGCCGTGGGCAAACTGCACTTCCGCCTCGGCGGGCCCGTAGAAGGCCTCGGCCATATCCTCGCGCGCCATCATGGCGCCGAGGGGCATGACCCCGCTGGACAGGCCCTTGCCGCTGCAGAGGATATCCGGCGTAACACCGAAGGTCTGGGCGGCGAACATCTTGCCGGTTTTGCCGAAACCGGTAATGATCTCGTCAAAGATCAGCATGACGTTATGCCGGTCGCAGAGGTCGCGGAGAATCTGAAAATATTCCTCGGTCGGGGTGATGATGCCGCCGGTATTGCCGATCGGTTCGACGAGGATGCCGGCGACGGTTGCCGGGTCTTCGTTGAGGATGACATCCTCGAACAGGCGGGCGGAAAAGCGGTTGCATTCGTCCCAGGAGGAGAACCGATCCCGCCAATAGGTCGGCGGGGGCACCTTGAGAAAGCCGGCCATTTGCGGCTCGAATTTGGATTTTCGTTTTCCGGTGCCGCTGGCGGCCATGGCGCCGAAAGTGCTGCCGTGATAGCCGAAATAACGGCTGATGAACTTGTATTTTTCCGGATGGCCGGTCTGCTTGTAATACTGGCGGACGAATTTCATGGCCGACTCAACGGATTCCGAGCCGCCGCTGTAGGGCTTGATATAGTTGAGATTCCCGGGGGTGACCGAGCCCAGTTTTTCGATGAATTCGAGGGTGGTTTTGGCGACTCCGTGCAGGGGAGGGGCAAAGGTAACCCGGTCGGCCTGCTTCCTGAGGGCCTCGATGACCCGCGGATGGCGGTGTCCGAGCGAGGCGACAAAGATTCCGCCGATGGCGTCAAAGTAGCGTTTGCCTTCGGTATCCCAGTAATACAGTCCCTCTGCCTTGTCAATGATCAGCGGGGCTTCCAGAAACGCGGAGGTCTGCTGATAATCCAAAAATGTGTTGTTCAGTATCTTTCGTTCTCGGTCGGTCAGTTTCACGTTGGTTCCTTGTTCTGGCCGGTCTCGGCCGGTATGTTACTCGGTTTGAATTTCTATTGTATCCCAGTATGCCCCTTCCCAGGCCCAGCCGCTGGGCTGATTGACCACCTGCAGGGTGCCTTTCCGGCCCGCGAGTTTGGACAGATCCACCTCCGCATCCATCCAGCCGTCGGGGGCGTTTTTGTTATCGACCTCTTTCTGCAGCAGAAGCTGCTCATCCCATTTGACCAGCAGGGTCCAGTCGCCCATGGAATGGCGTCCGACGGTAAGAACCAATCGGGTCTTTTTGGTTTTGGGGATTTCCATTTCTTTCACAAGCGAACAGCCGGTGATTTGATTGAGCGGATGTGTGACCAGAACATCGCTTCGGCCGTGGAATTCCTTATAGTAGCCCGGAGACATATCCGCCCCGCAGTTTTGGAGGGTCCAGCCCGGAGCGACGGGGTCGGCCGTGATGACAAGATCGGCGTCAATGCGGCCCAGTTCTTTGAGCATGTATCGGCTTTGGGCGGCCGGTCCGGGATCAAACGATTGTTCTAATTGGTTCGGATTAGGAGCCAGGACGGGGATGACCAGCACTTCATTGCCCAGGCCGTCCCATTCGGTATATCCTCCCCAGCGGTAGACGGCCAGGCGGGCCAACTGCTGGCAGGTATCGAACAGGTTGGGCAGATCATACGGGGTATGGATGAATTTCCGATGGCTGTCGTATTGTTTGTAGGCGCTGGGCAGATTCAAAAAGCCCTTCATGGTAAATAAGATGCCCGCTGCGTTCGAGGGATTGCAGTCGGCGTCCTGTCCGCAACGCATTGAAATTTGTATGGTTTTTTCCGGATCGCCTTCTCCGTACAACAGTCCCATGACGATATAGGCCCCGTTTATCTTCGCATCAATATTGAATTTGCCCTTGTCGCAACTGAACCGGCGATAGTCCGGATTCAAATGATATTTTTTGTTGATCTTGTCCCATGTTTTCTGCCAGTCCTTGGGGTTTTCCCGGTGCCATTGCAGCACATCCCGAATGGCTTCGGCGTACTGGCTTTGGGGGGGGATATACTGCAGGGCCTTGCGGACAACGGTTTCGGGATGGTTTTCGATAAACGCAACGCTGTACATCGCCGCGACAAACTGCCCGCCATAGAGGCCGTCGCCGTAGTTCATAATTCGGCCGAAGGTGTTGCCCAGGAAGACGGCGTGATGAGGCAGGGCCGGGCTGATCAGTCCGGCAAAATCCGCTTCGATCTGGTAGTCGATGTCGTCCGCATGGGGATTAAACCGCGGATGTCCCGAATCCGGCGGGGCGATGCCCTGGCGAAGATTGGTCCTGCCGGCGTTGTTGGCGTGCCAGAGCGGATACTGCGTGTTGGCAAAGTCGATGCCTGCCTGCCGCGGGGAGACATCGTATCCGTATTGCTGCAAGGTGCGCAGAAAGGTCATTTCCACATACAAGTCATCCTGTTCAAAGGCGTTGTTGATCATCTCCGGTTGCCACTGGGGGACGTCCTTTTCCGGGATGATTTCGCCCAGGTATTGAAACTCCACCGGGAAGCCCCACGAAACGCCGACCATCTGGCCGATCCAGCCGGCCATCATCTTGTCGCGGTAGGTCAGCATGGGGATTCGGATGTATTCTGTCGCGGTTTCTTTTTCCGGCACGAGAACGCCATTGGCCGGAGCCAGCGAGGTGTCGGCCTCGTCCAGGCCGTCGTTCCAGTGAAGCGGGGCCAGGTAAACGCCTCCCTGTCCCCAGCCGCAATGGCTGACGTACCACTTGCCCCGGCTGTCGCGGATGACTTCGGCGGCGTGGGCGTTAATCTGGCCGGCCAGGTCCTGGATATCCCAGTGGAACGGGTCCTTGCTTTTGTATACACAGGTGCCCCGGTAATGATCGCGGGGGCCGATGAACAGGTAGTACACATCTCCGCGGCGGATGACAGTGGGGGATTCGGTGGGGCCGCCCCAGGTGCCTTTGGACGGATCGGTAAAGACCGTCTTGCGACCTTCCCAGTGGAGCAGGTCTTTGCTGGTCGCGGCGGCGACAATATGGTTGCCGCCTTTGGGATCCGAGGTAGCGGTGTAGTACATGACCCATTCCCTGCCGACCCGCAGGAGGTACGGATCTCGCGCATCATAGCCGTCGACGACCATGGGATTGTCGGGGTGGCGCGACCAGTCCGTAAGATTTTTGGATGTGGCCAGGCAGATTTTATATTTCGAATTATCCAGATCGCCGGCGCAGTAATACATATAGTACAGCCCTTCGTGCTCGATAACGTGCGGGGCCCAGAGGTGGACTTCGTTCCAGGTCGGATCGACGGAGAGGGCAAACGGCCGTTTTCGCCACGGCTGCTGTGTGAGAACATCGGCCACGGCATGGGAGAAGTTGTGTTCATCGAGGGGCCCCAGCGGCTCGGCATGGGTGATGCCGTACATGTGCCAGGTGCCGTCGCGGCCGCGGAGGAAGCAATGGTCATTGATATACCAGGGGATATTTTCTCCCACGCTCGGATCGTAAATTTTTGTAAAGTCGCCGCTTGTGACATCCGCTGCCGGTACCCGGCAGACGGACAGGCACAGCAGCAACCCGAACAGAATCCTTTTTCCTGTGTACATGGTATTTGTCCTTTACAAAACGAGTCCTGAAAATACAATTACAAGGCCTGCGATACCGACTGCAAAAAGGCCCCACCACAAAAGTACACTCTGATACCATGTTTGCCCTAACTGGTCAAAAATATTCAGTTTTTTCCAATTCAGGGTGACCTGGTCGGTGATCTGGTCGGGCCGGGGCGGCTCGGTCAGCAGACTGATGAGGACGCAAAGGAACACACAGAATCCCCAGTGGATCAGGGCCTGATTGCTGAACGGCCGGATGAGATGCAGGGCCGTTTGCCCGAACAGGTCGGGCCGGAACTGCAGGTACATCTTCATCAGAATCCCAAACGCAAAGCCGGCAAATACGGCCAGGGTGGCCCCCTTTGCGTTAATGCGGCGAAAGAGGATGCCCAGCAGAAAGACCGCCGAAAAGGGCGGTGCGAAAAAGGCATACAGCGTCTGGATATAGATAAACAAACTCTGATTCATACGGTTAATGAAGCCGGCCATGATAATGGCGGTAATCAGGATAATCACGGAGGACCAGATGCCGACGATGACCAACTGACGTTCGGAGGCGTCTTTGCGGAACATGCGCTTGTAGATATCCAGCGTTACGATTGTGGCCGAGGAGTTCAGGACCGAATTGATGGTGGACTGAATGGCCCCGAAAAGAGCGGCCAGGAAGAAACCCCGCAGTCCGATCGGCACGAGCATCTGGAGCATGTGCACATATCCCTTGTCGGCGGCCGGGCGAATCTGATCCCACGGCTGGAGCATGACTTCCGGATACCGGGCAAACAGGACCAGGCCGGGAATGACGACAATCGCGGGCATCAGGATTTTCAGATACCCGGCCAGCACAATGCCCATGCGGGCGTGATACATGTTTTTGGCGCCGAGAACGCGCTGGATCATAAATTGGTTCAGTACGCTGTACCAGATGCCCGCCGTCAGGAAGCCGAAGAGCAAACTGGGCCAGGGTACGACCTTGTGCGTAGCCGGCTGAATGACGGAAAGGCGATCGTAGGTATCGCGGGCGACCAGATCCTGTGCATTTTGTTCCACGGCTTCGGCCCAGGGGCTGTGTTCGGCCTGGTTGGCTTCGATCATGACCTCCCAGCCGCGCGTCAGAGAATGCTCCTCCCCGGAAAGCATATACAGACCGAGGACGGTCACCATGATTCCTCCGGCGATCATGACCAGGATCGTGAAAAAATCCGTCCAGGCGACTGATCGCAGGCCGCCGTAGATTGCCCAGGAGCCGGCGACGACGCCGAGTGCGACAATCGCAAACCACAGCGGCCAGCCGAACAGGGTGTGCAGGGCCAGCCCGCCGCCGTAGAGGACGGCCGCCAGGAACGCGAAGATATTGCTGATCACCGTCAGCAGGGCGAAAAACTGGCGCAGCGTATTGTTGTATCGTTTTTCAAGAAATTCCGGGATGGTAAAAACCCGGGTTGTCAGCAGGAAGGGGATAAACAGCCAGATCAGCACGGTAAAGGCGTTGATGTTGCCCCATTCGTACATGGCGATGGAAATCCCATAGATATAGGTGATGCCGATCATCCCGATGAAATGCTCGGTGCTGATGTTGGAGGCGATGAACGAAGAGCCCACGACATACCAGGGCAGAGAACGGCCTGCCAGAAAATAATCTTCGCTGCCTTCTTTCTTTTTTCGGCCCGTCCAGAACCCGATTCCGCACAGGATTACAAAATAGAGACCGAAGGCCAGGTAATCCAGGATATGCAGGTCAAACGAGCTGGTATCAAGAAGTCCGGAAGTTTCCATAATTTCCTTTGCAAGACGTTCCTTGTATGGGGCGGTTTACCAGACAAACGGGTCCAGTACGCGTAAGATTTTTACCTGGATTTTCGGATTCACGGAATTCATCTGATAGCGAAAGCTTTCAGGATTGGCCGCGTTCAGCGCCATCAGGTCGTAATGGTGCGGAATCGCATAAACCGGCTTGACTTGGTTTGCCAGGTCGGCGGCCTCTTCGACGCTGAGGTTTCCCCAGTGACCGTTGATGCAGATCAAAGCCGTCTCCGCCGAGGGAGCGCATTCGAGGAGCAGCGGCGAAAAGCCCGTATCCGCGCTGTGGTAAACGCTGCGGCCGTTTTCAAATTCGACCCGGTAGCCGCAGGTATCGATAACAGCCGGTTCATTGGGGACGGCGTAAACTCCTGTTATCGTAACGCCCCTTACTGTCTGTGTCTGACCGCTGTCAATCCGGATTATGTTTTCTGCAGGGATATGCAACTGTTTCAGTTTGTCGCAGGCAAAGCGCGGACCAATGAAGGTGGTCGATTCTTTATGTGAATAGGCGGCAATGGTTTCCGGGTCCAGGTGGTCGAGGTGATCGTGAGTGACGATGAACAGGTCAACCTGCAGGGCCGACGGGTGGATCGGAGGCGGATACAGGCGGGTCAGTTGCGGAGAACGTTTGGCCACCGAATCGCTCAGATAGGGATCAATCGCAATCCCCACGCCGCAGGATCGGATGAGAAATCCCGACTGGCCCAGGAACCACAGGGCCGCCTGCTGTTTGTTCAGAGGATAATCTGCAATCTGCTTCAAGGTCTTCTCCATTCATGCCTGCGGCAGCAGGACGGCCTTAAATCGATTCTTTTTGTCTGTCCTGAGCAGGTCCATTGCTTCATTGACTTGTTCAAGCGGCATTTCGATATCCACCAACTCGCTCAGATTGAGCAGCCCCTGCCCCATCCAGTCCAGGCATGGCCCAAAACAGTTCAGCGAACGGCACGAGCCGAGGACGTTCAGCTCTTTCATACTCAGCAGACCCAGGTCGAGAATCTCCGGCTCCCAGACCAGGCTGAAAATAATCAGAGTTCCTCGCGGCCGCAGGGATCGCAGGCCCAGGTTGGGGGCGGCGGTGGCCCCGGTGCACTCGATAGCCAGATCGATACCGGCCGGCAGGTTCTGTTTTCGCAGAAAATCAGACAGCTCTTCCCGGTGGGTATTGCAGGTCAGGGCCCCTGTTTTGGCTTCGATTCGAGATAATCGCTCCGGATAATGCCCGGCCACGAGGATTTTTCCGGCACCAAGAATGCGGCCGATCATGGCGTGAATAAAACCGAACGTGCCGTCGCCGAGAATCAGCGCCGTTTGTCCTTTTTGAAAATCGGCTCGCAGAAAGCTTTCGAGGCAGACGGCCGCCGGCTCGGTCAGTGCGGCCGCTGTAAAACCTACCGAATCCGGCAGGGGATAAACGTTCTTGGCGTCGATGGCGACCCATTGTCCCCAGCCGCCCGGAATATCCGTATCGCCGAGGTGCCGGGCATTCAGGCACAAATGCCCGTATCCGCCTGCGCAGCAGGCGCACCGGCCGCAGCGCTGAACCGGATCGAGCGTGACACGCTGGCCGATGTGAAGATCGTGTACGTTTTTGCCGATTTCGGCGAGGGTTCCGGATACCTCGTGGCCGGGAACAATCGGCGGAATACATCCGAATTCAGGATAGTGAAAATCCGTTGTGCAGATCGAGGCGGCATGGACCTCGACCAGCACCTGATCGGCTCCGAATTTCGGAACGGGTACCTCCTGCACTTCAAAGTTATTGTGGCCTGTCCAAACGACTGCTTTCATAGTCTGTTCCTGTTTGCTTGTTCCGTTTAAGAGCCGGCCAGATAATTCAGGACCGTCAGCAGGGCAACTCGGCAGGAGCGGACAAGCTGCTCAAGGGTGACGTATTCAAAATCCGCATGGCCGGTATCAGTGCCGAAACCCCAGAGAACGGCCGGGATCTGTCCGTAATTGACAAACCGGCAGGTGTCCGTGACGCTGCTGTGGCCCCGGACGGGCAGCGGCTTTTTGTGAAGGCGCTCATAAGACACTTGCAGACACTTGACAATTTGTTCCTCGGCCCCAATCGCGTAGGAATCCCCCACGAGCATCCACGCGCACTCAGCGGAAACCGCTTCGGGCAGAGCCAGCGAATTCAGGAGCTGCCGGAACTCATCCTGAATCATCGCAAACGTCTGATCCGGATTCCAGCGGCGCGTTCCCTGCATGAAACATCGGCCGGGAAGGCGGTTGTAGAAGTCCCCATAGTGCATCTGGCCGATAAAAAAAGAGGCCGGCGGAAGCAGGGGATAGGTCTTGTTTTGTTCCTTGGCTTGTTGGTTTTTCTGCCGCAGCGCTCCGACAATCCCGGCGACGATGCCCGGCAGTTCAAACGGGTCCGTTTGCGTGCATAACTCATGGCAGGGCGGCTCGCTGCAGGTTACCGTCAGGGTCCAGATGGCCATGCCGTTGGCCATGATCGCGGCCGCATCGCAGGGCCCTTCAAAGACGATCGCCGCCTGTCCTTTCACGCCGTTTTGCAGCAGGTTCTGCAGGCCGCGGGAGTCGCCGTCAGGCGCCTCGTGCAGACCGTAGGCCGTGATCAGAAGTTCACCGGGAAAACGCCGACCGGTTTCGTTTAAAATGCGGACGATCTCGAGAATCCCGGCCAGGCCGTTTTTCATATCCGCACTGCCTCGTCCGCTGATTCGCGTGCCGTCTTTCTGCGGCGGGGCGTGGGGAATATTGATGTGGTCGAGGTGCCCGGCAAGCTGCAGCACCGGACCCGGACGGCGGCCGGTCAGGCGGCCGATCACACTGGGACTGGCCGGCAGCGTATGATCCATGTGCACCCTGGCCCCGGCTTTTGCCAGCAGATCGGCGAAGACCGAGGCCGCTTCCTGTTCATGCCCGGTCGGGCTGGGGGTGCGGACGAGCGCCCAGAGGCAATCGGCCATCCGCTCGGCATTGATCTGTTTTAGAAGGGTGTCCGTATCGATCATATCAATCGCCTGAAACAGCAAAACATGTTCATCCGATTGCGGCCCGGATTTTCTTCTTGTCGTTCATATATTTCTGCAACTGACGCCGCACGTCTTCTTCAAGGGGAGGCAGGCAGACGTTTTTGAGGATTTCCTCCGCCATCTGCCGGGCTTTGGACACAATATCCTTGCCCTCTGAGCTCCACCACTGTTCATAGGTGTCCGGGAACACCAGGGAAGGAACAAACAGCTCCTCTCGCATATACCGCACCGTATGGTCGTGGGCAAGATAATTGTCTGAGTGAAAATCAATGACATCCAGCCCCTTGGTTCGCTCAGTGACTTCAATGGGCCGGGAGAGATGTTTGATGTAGGCCCAGATTTCGATGTCGATCATATATTGTTCATAACTCATCATATTGATCGAATCGAGAATGCCCGCCGCCTGAAGGCAGAAGTGGGCCCCCGCGTTGTAGGCGGTCAGGGCGGTCATCATCCGTTCGTACCCGCTGCGGCAGTCCGGTTGCCGAGAGCCGGTGACCGCGGCCGAGCAGCGGAAGGGGAGGTTCAGATGCCGCGCAAGCTGAGCGCCAAGCTGGATGCCGAGGGCGTTTTCCGGCCGGCCGAAGCCCGTGGTTCCGTTGCGCAGATCGCTGCCGACGCCGCCGAGCCCGATGATCAGCGGGCAGCCCGGCCGGACGATCTGAACCAGCGTGCTGCAGCCGAGCAGTTCGGCGTAGGCCTGCACCATGGCCCCGACCATCGTAACCGGCGCGCTGATGCCCATCATGATGCCGGGCGTCAGCAAAACCGGCTGTCCGGCCTGGGCATAAGCCAGCAGGGCGTCCACCATGGGGCTGTCCAGCCGCAGGGGGCTGTTGATGTTGATCAGCCCCATCACGCAGGGTTTGTCGGTGATATCTCCAAAAAGAATCCGGCACATGTCGAGGGATTCCTTGGCCCCTTCGGCCCCGGCTACCGATCCCATAAACGGCTTGTCAGAATGGGTCATCAGGGCGTAGGTAATCTCCAGCGGCCTGAATTTTGCGGTAATGTCATTGGGCTCTACCAGCAGACCGCCGGTAATGTCAATGGGCGGGCAGGCACAGGACAAAAGAGCGAGGTTTTCAAAATCCTTCATGGTCGCTTCGCGGCGCCGGCCGCGGCCGTCGGCGATGAAGGCGCTTCCGTATCCGGGAGCGACGCTCAGGAACGAGCCGCCGATCGGGACGTTGTGTTCCGGGTTTCTTGCGTGCAGCGTCCACCGGGCCGGAGCTTTGGCGATGGAATGGACAACCAGCTCCTCCGGGAAGAGCACCTTGCCGTTTTCAAAATCCGCTTCGGCTCCCGCCTCAGCCAGCATTTCACAGGCCCGACGGGATTGAATCACCAGCCCTTTGGTTTTCAGGATATACAGGGCGGCCTCAAGGATTTTCTCAACATCCGGCGGCGTCAGTTTTTGAGCGTATTGGAGAGGGTGCGTTATCATGACATCCTTTGCGGATTTTTATGGTTCACAGGACTGCCCTCGCCTGCTTTTGTCCGGTTTGCAGATACTGCTCCAGGGCGTCGAGCGAATAGTCCCGGAGGCCGAGGTTCTCCAGATTCCGTCCTTGTGAGAAGTAATCTGTTTCATTCACGATGGAGGCCAGGTGAATGATGCATTCATACGTGGGCATTTCAACGCCGGCTTTTTGTCCCAGCGAAAGCGACAGGGTGGCGCCCATCGGAATATCTTCTGTGACATACCGATCCTGCATGTTAAAGGGACCCTTGCTGGAGGTTTTGGCAAACTCCTGCACGGACATATTGAAGCAGTCAGCAAAGATTTGATCGTAGGTATAGGGCCGGTAGCCCAACCGGGCAAACAGGGCCGACCGTTCGGCGTCCATGCTGTAAATGACTTTCTTTACTGACGTCGTGATGCCTTCCTTGTACATGTAAAACTCGCCGCCGGAGTATTCAATCCGCCCCATATTCAGCAGGGCGCCCACGGGATGCACGATGATATTGACATTGTAGAGGGCCGGTTCAAGGATGCTTCTGCCGGGCTTGACGACATCGGCATAGGTGCCTTCCAGCGCCTCAATCGCCCGGGGCGTATCCGTGGCCGGCAGGGCTGCCAGCAGCATATTCGGGCCGTCCACGCGGTGGATATTGACCGTCCCCGGTCCGTGGAGACATCGGCAGCAGTAGGGAAAGGTCACCGCCTCGGCCAGCACGACGGGCCGGTCCATCCCCAGTTCATCCCAGATTTTTCGA
>JAHDQI010000072.1 GCA_018433925.1 Phycisphaerae bacterium
GAAATTTCCCCGCCGGCCGTTATGATACCCCCATGCAAAAATACCGAAACCAAATCATCTGCGGCGACTGCATCGAGCTCCTGGGCCGGGTTAAAACCCCCTTCGCCGACCTGATCTTCGCCGACCCGCCCTTCAACATCGGCTACCAGTACGACAAATATCACGACAAAGTCCATAAGGATAAATATATCCAATGGACGCGGGACTGGATGAACGCCTGCCTGAACGTCCTTAAGCCCCACGGCTCCTTCTACATCGCCATCGGCGACGACTACGCCGCCCGCATCCGCCTCATCGGCGACGACTTAGGATTGAATCTTCGCAACTGGATCATCTGGCACTATACCTTCGGCCAGCAGACCAAGGCCAAATTCGCCCGCGCCCATACCCACATCTTCTATTTCACGCGGGATCCCAAGCACTTTACCTTCAACGACTGGGCCGTCCGGGTGCCCTCCGACCGCCAGTTGATTTACAACGACAAACGCGCCGAGGCCAAAGGCAAGATGCCTGACGATGTCTGGAATACCTTTTCACGGATCTGCGGCACCTTCAAGGAACGCCAGGGCTGGCATCCCTGCCAGATGCCCGAACTGCTGCTGGCCCGCATCATCGCCGTCAGCTCCAATCCCGGCGACCTCGTACTCGATCCCTTCAGCGGCTCGGGCACCACCGCCGCCGCCGCCGCCCAGCTCAAACGGGCCTACTGCGGAATCGACACCTCGAATACCTACGTGCAAAATTCGAAAACCCGATTGGCCGAACTCAAAAAAGCCCCCTCCGCCGGCACGTTGAATGCCCTTGAGACGCTCGAATTAAAACGGTTGTTTTTTGAAATCGGCCAGCCCATTGACAACTACCTGGACAGCGATAAACTGCCCTCCATTGCCGCCGGCCAGTTTGCCCTGCGCATGAACAACGGAAAAACCTACCGCCCGGAGCAGATCGTCTCGGCGCTGAGAGAACTCATCACATGGCCCATGAAAAAATAAAGCATTCCCTTCTGCTACCGGCCGGCCTGATCGCCTCCGCCATCCTGCTGACGATCTGCCAGGCGCCGTTTGACCAGGCCTGGGCCGCGTGGATCGCCTGGGTCCCCTTCATGCTCGTCTGCCGGCCCGACAGCCGATTGCGGATCCTCCTGCCGGCCGCCTACGCGGTCTGGCTGCTCTACTGGCTGGGCAACCTCTACTGGCTCATCGAGGTAACCCTGCCCGGCTACATCGCCTTCTTCATTGTCCAGGCATTCTATGCCCCCGTTCTGGCCCTCGGCGTCCGTTTCGCCCGCCGCAAAAAATGGCCGCTGATGCTCCTGGCCCCCGTGCTCTTTGTCGGCGCCGAGGCCTGGCAGGGCGTCCTCTACACCGGCTTCGGCTGGTACTACCTGGCCCACAGCCAATACCAGAATCTCCCCCTCATCCAGATCAGCGACCTGTTCGGCCAGCTCGGCGTCTCCTTCCTGGTCGCCATGACCGGCGGCCTGATCGCCGACCTGATCCTCGACGAAATCGGCGGCACCCTGCGTCGGCCGGCCAATCTTTTCAAGCCCGCCGTCGCCGCCCTGCTGCTGACGGCCGCCTGGCTCTACGGACATCACCAGGCCGCCATCGCCCCGCGCTTTGTCACCGAAGGACCCCGCGTCGGGATCGTCCAGACCAACATCCCCTCCCACATCAAGGAAATCAGCGAAAACGGACCGGCCATCATGGAAACCCTGCTGGACCTCAGCACCGCCTGTTTTGATGCCGGAGCCGCCCTCGTCGCCTGGCCCGAAACCATGGTCCTGGCCGCCCTCAACCCCGGCTATCTCCTGCACAAAGATGAAGACAGCAGCGCCATCCTCTTCGACCGGCAGATTCGCGGCCACAGCAGGGACCGCGGATACGTCCTGACCGGCGCTCACGCCATCAAGGTGGGCCTCTCAGGCGGACAATATGTCATCACCGACCAGTTCAACTCCGCCTACCTCTACACCCCCGACGGCCGCCAAAGCCCCCATCGCTACGACAAAATCCATTTGGTCCCCTTCGGCGAATACATCCCCTTCAAAAAATCCGCTCCCTGGATTTACCAACTCATCCTCGGCCTGAGCCCCTACAGCTACGACTACAACTTGACAGCCGGCAGCAAATACACCCGCTTTCAGATCGAAGAAGACGGCCGCCGCTTCGGATTCGGTGTCCTGATCTGCTATGAAGATACCGACCCGGCCGTCACAAGAAAGATGGTATTCAACGAAAAACAAGCCCACAAAGCCGATTTTCTGGTGAATCTAAGCAATGACGGCTGGTATGTCCGATACAAAGACGGGGAAATCCACCCCACCGTAGAACAGCCCCAGCGGACGGCCATAACGGTCTTTCGCTGTATCGAAAACAGGATATCCGTCATCCGAAGCGTCAATACCGGCATCAGTTGCCTGATCGGCCCGGACGGCCGAATCCATAATGGGTACGAGGCAGGCACGTTGCCTAAGGAAGCCATGCGGCGAACAGGCCCCCGCGCGGAAGGATGGTTCGTGGACCGGATTCCCATCGACTCCCGGATCTCCTTTTTCACCCGACACGGCCGATGGTTCGACACCCTGCTCGGTGCGGCCCTTCTGCCGCTGCTGGCCCTGGCCCTCAATGACAGTCGAAAAAACAAAGTAAGGAAGCCATCATGAAAACAACCGTCCTTTCATTCCTGCTGACAACCCTGCTCATCCCCGCCGGCTGCGGATTGCCCTCAGCCCCTGCCGGAGCCCCGGCAGCCGCCTCCGCCCAGGCCCTGACCCCCAAAGCCCTCGACATCCTGAAATCCGCGCTGGATGAAGGCAACGCCTTCCTCCGAACCGCGGCCGTCGAAATCGCCGCCGAAACCGGACAAAAACAATGGATCCCCACGCTTGTAACACGAACAGACGACCCGGTCGTCACCGTGCGGTTTGCCGCCGTTGTCGCCCTCGGAGACCTCCGGTGCGGCACCTGCCGGCCCGCCCTCAGGGAAAAACTGAACGATGACAATCCCAACGTCCGAATGGCCGCCGCCTATGCCCTGACACAAATCGGCGACGGCAGCCGACACGAAAGCATTCGCTCCTACATAGACAGCGGCGACCCGACCATCGCGGCCAATGCCGTCCTCCTGCTGGGCAAACTCGGCAGCCGAGACGACCTGCCCCGCTTTTATGAGCTGCTCGGCAATAACGATGCGCCCGACAAAGTCCGCTTCCAGGCCCTTGAATCAATCGCCCGCCTCGGAGACACCAAGGTATATCGGACCAAGATCTGGCCCCTGCTCATCAGCAAATACCACGATGACCGCGTCTGGGGCATCCGCTGCATGGGCCTGCTGGGCACCCCCGAAGCCAAAACCGCCATCCAGACCATGCTCGAGGACGATGTGATCGAGGTCCGCCTGACCGCCGCCGAACAGTTAGGCCGCCTCAAAGACCGCTCCGGCACCCAGCTCGTCAAAGACTACCTCGACAAGGCCAACCTCGACGAAACCACCATGGCCAACCAAACCGCCGTGGCCGCCATCGGGACCATTGGCTCAGATTCCCTCCGCGGCTATCTGCATCCGGCCCTGACCGGCCGATCACCCCTGATCCGCCTTTTTGCGGCCCAAGCGGTCCTCATGTCAAATCAATAAGGCCGCCCGGATACCGTAACCCCTTATAAAAAAATAATTTAGACTAATCTCGGCACACCCTGCCGCCGGCCGCCGAAAACACCCGTCCGCCGTTTTTGCCCGCGAACCCGGCCTCGGCTCCGCAAAATAATTCACAACCATTGCAGGAATAATATTTTAGAGGACATAAATTTATCTTGACCTCTGAAGTTTCCGACCGTAAAATCCCGATACTTATCAATAGGTATCGTTTGGGTGTTGAAAGTACAGGCCCTCGATGGGCCGCGTTAGAATGGAAAATCTCTCGATATAACGGAGGTTAAGTTGAGTCAATTAACAAAAATTTTAGTCATCTTATTATCTTTATTCGCAATCTTTCTGTGCGGTGCGATGGTCTCGTTTGTCATCAATACAAACAACTACAAGGCCCTTTACGATCAGCAAAAAGGACTTTTTTCAACCGCCCAGGCCGAACTGTCCACACTGAACGGTTTATATGACGAACAGCAGGCCAAAACCAAAGCCCTTGAAGACAAACTGCTCGGCCAGATCCAGACCCTTCAGGAACGAAACGACAAGCTCCTGGCCGATCTGCAGAACTCCGAACGCCAGAGCCAGGAATACCAGGCCCTCGCCGATAGATGGAAAGGCGTCCTGACCGGATTCGAGCAAAGCATCCGAAACCTTCAGGAATCGCTTCGCCTGACACAGGACCAGCTCGATCAGGCACGCGCACAGGGTATCAAGGATTCCAAGGCGCTCAACCAGATCACGGCCGAACTCTACGAAAAGCTCGTTCAGCTTGAGGCCCTCGAAGCCGACCGACGGCGACTGCTCGAACAGAAACAGCAGATCGAGGCCCAGGCCGGAACCGGAACCTTCGGCGGACCCGTTTCCGTCAATGTCGTCACCCCGCTGCCCGGACCGGCGCGGCCCGCCGCCCCCGTCACCGTCGGCGCCGACATCCGCGGCCTGATCACCGAGATCAGCAGCGGCATGGTCACCCTCTCCGTCGGATCCTCCGACGGCGTCCAAAAAGACATGGTCTTCCATGTCACACGAGGCGACCGGTTTCTCTGCGATGTAGTCATTACCAACGTGGACATTAACAAATCCGCCGGCGTGCTCGAACTGATTCAGCAGCAGCCGCGGATCGGCGACACGGCAAGCACAAAACTCTAAACAGACGGATTGGAATATGGCCAAACAAAATAATACTGCCGTCAATGATGTATATACCGCGATCCTTGGATTGGCCTCGTTGACCCTGTTTGCGACAGCCGTTTTTGTCGCCGTGACCTGCTGGATGTATTACGGCAGCGCCATGTGGAATTTTACCATCCAGGCGGTTCGGTAGCCGGGATCGGAAGCCGGGATCGACCGGATGAGCCGGCCGATGTGAGGACTTCCGCCCGCGGAAGCGAGGACGGTCGTCTGATTTGAAGGGAGTCATAGTGATAGACACAATTCTGGGCTGGTTCAGCAAAGACATGGGCATCGATCTGGGCACCTGCAATACCCTGGTCTGTGTCAGGAACGAAGGAATTGTCCTCAATGAACCCTCGGTGGTCGCCGTTCGAAAAGGTACCAACATCGTACTCAACAACGGGGAAGCCGTCGGCCTGGTCGCCAAGGAAATGCTCGGAAAAACCCCCGGTTCCATCAGCGCCATCCGCCCCCTCAAAGACGGCGTCATCAGCGATTTTGAAATCACCGAGGCCATGCTCAGCTATTTCATACGAAAGGTCCACGGACGCGGCAGTCTGTTTCGTCCGCGCATCGTCATCTCCGTGCCCAGCGGAATCACCGCCGTCGAACGAAGGGCCGTCATCGAAAGTGCCATGCGGGCCGGCGCCCGAAAGGTCTTTCTCGTCGATGAACCCATGGCCGCCGGCATCGGCGCCGGACTGCCCATCACCGAACCGACCGCCTCCATGATCGTCGATATCGGCGGCGGCACTACCGAAGTGGCCATCATGTCCCTGGCCGATATCAGCACCTGCGAGTCCATCCGCATCGGCGGCGACGACTTCGACGAAGCCCTCATTAACCATCTGAAACGGACCTACAACCTCCTGATCGGGGAGGCACGGGCCGAGCAGGTCAAAATCCAGATCGGATCGGCATCCCCCCTCGAACAGGAAATGACCATGGAAATCGCCGGCCGCGATACCATCTCCGGCCTGCCCCGAAAAATCGTCATTACCAGCGAGGAAATACGCGAAGCATTCCGCGAACCCACCGCCGGCATCATCGAAACCGTCATGCGAACCCTCGAACGGGCCGAACCCGAGCTGGCCGCCGACCTGATCGAAAACGGCGTCCATCTCTGCGGGGGCGGCGCCCTGCTGCGGGGCATGGATACGGTTCTCTCCAACGCCACAGGACTGCGGGTCCTTCATGCCGAAGATCCCCTCACCTGCGTGGCCAGGGGAACCAGCGTCTATCTCGAAAATCTCGAACTCTGGAAAGATACCCTTGACGAAACCGGGTCATGGGACTAAAAATAACTGATCGATGGAATGGTTTTTAAACGATATCCTATGATATGGCCTTCAGAAAAATCCACGTATCACCGGGAAGTATGTTCATCACCCTGCTGATTGCGGGATTTCTTCTTCTTTGGCTGCCGCAATCATTCACCTGCCATCTGAATTTCCTGTTCGTCCGAATCTTTGATCCGCTCCTGCGGCTCGGCCGGCAGGTGGAAATGGAAACCGTTCGCAGCCGGCCCGCCCGGCAGGACTCCATCCAGCAGGCCGAACACAACAAGCTCTGGAAGGCCTATCAGAATCTGCACGCCCAATACCGCGCCCTGCATCAGGAATATGAATCCCTGGCCCGATTCCGAAAAGAGCTGCCCCGGCCCTGGCCCGGACTGGTCCTGGCCCGGATTACCTCAACGACCCGCGGACCCCGCCACGAACTGATTATCAACAAGGGGTCGGACCACGGAATCCAGCCCGGCCAGATGGTCATTACCGAGGCCAATGACAGCATCATCGGCACGGTACGGGAAGTCTCCTCCCAGCTTTCGCGGGTCCGCCTCCTGACGGATCAGTCCCAGAACATGGAGGTCCGAATCCGCCGCCCCGGCCGGGACACCGAATACCCCGGCCGCCTCGTCGGCGACGGCAAATCCGCCTGCCGCATCCCCCTGCTGTCCCGCGACTATGACCTGCGCGAAGGCGACGTAGTCTACGCCGCCCCCCGCCCCGGCCTGCTCGAAATTCCCCTGGTCGTCGGCGAAGTTACACGCGTCCGCCACGACGATGAACACCCTCTCCTCTGGGATATCACCGTCAAACCCATTGACGATCCCTATACGCAAACCGTGGTCGCCGTGATCGTACCGGCGGATTTCGAAGCCGAAAAAAAATAACAGGAAATTGAATGCGATGGTTTTTTTTCATCTTGTTGATTCTGGCCGCCGCCATCCTGGAGGCGGGCAACCTGCTTAACCTCATCGCCTTCAGCCAGGGCCAGATCCGGCCGAGCGTGTTGACAATCCTGCTGGTCTTTTTTTCCCTCCGCGGCCGTCCCGAACAGGCCGTGGCCTGCTCGTTCGCCGTCGGCTTTGCCGCCGACCTGGCCGGCTCCGTAATGGGCCCCCATACCATCTGCTTCGGCCTCATCGGCTCCATCCTCTCGCAAACACAGGGCATGCTGACCCTCCGCCGGCCGGCCTACCAGGTCGCCGTGGTCTTGGTCGCCTCTCTCCTCGCGGCGCTTTCCTCGCAATGGCTGGCCCTGCTCAAAACCGCCCAGCAGACCCCCGTCCCCTTTACCGTACTGGCCGGCAGCGCTCTATATACCGCCGCCGTCGCACCCGTCCTGTGGCCGCTGCTGAACCTGCTTTGGAAATCCCTCATCAAGCCGCGATCCCCGCGCGGCGCAAGAGACCGAATCGGGCATGTATAAACTCCGACTCAAAATCCTGATCGCCCTGTTCGTTGTCGCCGCCCTGATCTGCCTCGGACGGCTGATCCTCCTGCAGGTCTTTCAGGTCGAACGCTACCGGCAGGCCATCGCCGACAAGCAGATCCTCGAACCCCAGCCCCTGCCGACCCTGCGCGGCAACCTCCTCGACCGTCGCGGCGAGGTCCTGGCCAAAGACATCCCCGCCTTCTACGTCCATCTCAGCTACCAGCTCACCCGCCTCCTCGATGAGCGGTTCTGGCAGGCCCTGATCCAGCGCGAACACGCCGCCGGAAGATACGACGAATCCCTCCGGGCTGACCTCGAAGAACGCTACCGCGACGAACTCGACCGCCTTGGCCAAATTATCGAATTCGCCGAAAGCATGGAAAACGCCAACCCCCAGGCGATGTTCGAATCCATCGAACGGCTCAACAACCGCATCTGGGAAATGGCCCGCTACGTCTACTGGCGTCGAACCCAGCCGACCGGCTCAGTCGATCGCTACCGCCTCGAAAAAGAATCCATTCAGCCCATCGATGTCATCGGCATCCGGCTCTGGGAAATGTTCCAGCTCTATCCCGTTTTTGAAATCGCCCCCGACGAGCTGATCCGGGCCCAGGTCGAACTGGCCGACCTCAAAGGCGTCGAAATCCGAACCGAAGGCATCCGCGGCTATCCCTTCAACACCGCCGCCTGCCAGCTCCTCGGCTGGGTCGGCCCCGTACACGAAAACGAAAAAGAACGATTCGGCCACGATGAATACCTCCGCTACCTCGAAGGCGAACTCATCGGAAAAGCCGGCATTGAGCGGATGTGCGAGCCCGTTCTCCGCGGCCGGCGAGGCGAAGTCATCTACGACAAAGACGGCCTCGTGCTCAACCGCAAGGAACCCCAGTACGGAAGGGATGTCCGCCTGACCCTCGACATCCGCCTCCAGCAGCAGATCGAACGCTTCTTGGAAAACCCCGGCCTGGCCCCCGAAATCAGCGACACCGTCCGCAGGGGATCTTCCGCCGTCGTCATGGAGGCGGCCACCGGAGACATCCTCGCCCTGGTCTCCACCCCCGTCTACGACCTCAACACCATTCGCCGCGACGTATCCGACCTCATCCGGGACCCCAACACCCCCATGCGTCA
>JAHDQI010000084.1 GCA_018433925.1 Phycisphaerae bacterium
CATCGCCACCAGCGCCGGGTCAAAGTTTTTGTCGATGATCGTCCGCTTGGCCTCCCGCAGGGGACGGGCGTTCTCAATCGCCGCCGAATACACCAGGTGCGCCAGCACACCGTAGCGAACCTCCCGCAGCTCGGCGTCCACCACCATCTCGCTGCCGTCTTCATAAGGTCGCGCCACCCACTCCGGAATCGACTCGGCATAGACCGTATAAAAATCCTTCCGAATCGGCGTGCGGCCCAGGGAATAACGCTGCGGCCCGTCCGCATGACCCGGGGCCAGTCCCCACAGCGCCTGACCCCGCAGCGAAAGAAGAAACGAGACAAACGCCTGCGCCATCTCCGGATTCGGCGGATTCTTCAGCACAGCCACTGGGTCGGGCGTGTAAGCGGTCTGCCCCTTCGGGCTGATATACCCCAGTTTGTCCGGCGCCTCGGCCGCGTGCATGGTTCCGTAAAAATCAATGCATACCGATACCGCGCTTTCGCCCAGCCCGGGAGCTCGCGCCGCCGCTCCGGAGCTGTCCGTAAACTTCTTGGCGTTCGAAAGAATCAGCATCAGCTTGGCCCAGCCGGCCGGCCACGTCGGGGCCGACTGCACAATCATTTCATTGGCCGCCGCCTGCGAGCCCGACTGCGTCGGGTCGGCCATAATCACCAGGTCAAAAAACGACGGCTCCCCCAGGTCTTCCCACGAACGGGGCGGCTGGAGATTCATTTGACGCAGCAGTTCCTTGTTGTACAAAAAACCAAAACTGCTCAGCACGTTGCCGCACCAGGTCCGATCGGCGCTGATCATATCCATCCCGCCGAACGTAGCCGGGATCTGCTCGAGGATGTCCGCCGACAGGTCCAGCGGCTCCAGCAGCCCCTCCGCATCAAGGTACTGAAAGGTATACTCCCCCCCGCCGAACAGGATATCAATCCCCGACGTCTCGGCGCCGGAATAAACATTGCGAAGGTACTGGAGAATCGAGCTGCTGCCGCCCCCGACATCACGCCACTGAAAGGTCACCTCACGCCCGTATTGCTCAAGGGCATAGTCGCTGAACGCGCGGCGAAATTCATACTTGATGTTCTCATTGTGCGGAGTAATCACGACCAGGGTCACCGCCCCCTCCCCCCCGGAACCGGACGGCGACGACTTGCCGCAGCCGCTGATCCCCGGCAGGCAGACCGCCAGCAGAATGATCCAGACCACTATTTTTTTTGTAAGGTGTTTCACTGTCCTGTCCCCTGCTTGCTCACTTCCGGTTTCTTCGGCAGTTCAAAAATCGCCACAAGAGGAAGATGATCGCTGGCGACCACCGCAATCGGATCGTCGATAATATAGACCTCCCGGGTCCGTACGGCAAGCGCCGGGTCGGCAAAAAAATGATCCAGGAACGACCGGTATCTCGTCGGTTTGATTTCGCAATGGTAAGTCGCCGCATCCTGATTTTCCTTCAGAATCCGCTCATCCAGACAAATCAGTTTTTCCGGTCCCGTCCCCTGCACCATCACCTCCAGGGCATCCTGCTCCAGTGATTTCTCATACGAGTCTTTCCCGAAGTCATCGTTAAAATCGCCGCCGATCAGAACAAAATCGGCCTTGCCCTCCTTCAGTAATTGCCCGCATATTTCCCGCGTCCGGGTCAGTTCCCGAATCCGCCACTCCGTCACCCCCTTGCTGTTGCCCGATTTGCTCTTGGCATGGGTCGTGCCCATCCACAGCGTGTGGCCTCCCGGCGTCTCAAACAGCACAAAGCCCGGCCCGCGCGAAAAAAGCAGCTTGCCGTTGTACGGATTGATGCACTCGGTAAACTCACGAACCTCCAGCGGCCTGAAGCCCGCCTTGGCCAGCACACCCAGATACTGCCCTTCCGTATTGCTCTTAAAAACCTTTACGGTAGCGTATTTATTATTCAGCCAGTGGCGGTTAAACAGCTCAAGCATCGCCTGGCTCGGTCCCTCCTGGATCAGCACAATGTCAGAGTCCATCCGCTCCAGTTTCATCGTCCGGGCGATTTCATACAAATCCTCCTCGTCGCGATAATACTCAGTCATATTCCGGCTGCGCTCCGGCATCATCTCCTGGTCAAAGAGCATCATAAAATGCTCAATATTCCAGGTGACCACCCGAACCGTCTCCGTCGTTACCGCCGCGGCCGCCGGCTCCGGAGCCGCAAAACAGCCGGCCGACAAAAGAAAAATCACCCCCGCCGAAAACGTTACCATTCGATTCCGATTCATCCGCATCGTCGTCGCTCTCCGCTTTCAAAGTTTTGATTGTGATCGTAGCGTCCCGATAGTTGAAGGCCAATGGCCCGTTTTTGCAACCCTAAAATTCCTCCCGGCCAGAGCCGCCGGCCGAAAAACTCCGCCCCGCTGACCGATAACCTCTTTATTAAAAAGATTTTAGAAACTCCTTCTTCCGTTTCGATTAACTTTTTGTTAGACTCAGGCGGCCTCAAAAAGGGCCGCAGCATAAACCTCGCCCTTCTGCGGCGGGAAAAATCCGGTTTCGTTTTTCAATGGGCACATGGGAAAATATAAGGACACAGCCATGAAAAGAAGCCAACACAGGTCTTTCATCACAGCCGTTTGTTTCCTCGGCCTGCTGTTTCAATCCGCCCACGGCCGGCTGCGCCTTCCGCTTCTCATCAGTGACGGCATGGTCCTGCAGAGACAGGTCCCCCTTCGCATCTGGGGCTGGGCGGACGCCGGGGAGAACCTGACCCTGACCTTTTGCGGTCAAACCCACACCGCCGCGGCCGGTTCGGACGGCCGATGGGAATTCACACTCTCCCCGCTCGAACCCGGCGGACCCTATGAGATGCAGATTCAGGGCGACAACCGCATCACCCTCCGCAATATCCTGATCGGCGACGTCTGGATCTGCTCCGGCCAGTCCAATATGGTCCTGCCGATGGACCGGGTCAAAGATCGTTACGCCGAGGACATCGCCGCCGCGGAAAATCCGGCCATCCGCCAGTTCCTCGTGCCCATGCGATATGATTTCAACACACCCCGGGAAGACCTCGAATCCGGCCGCTGGGAATCGGCAACCCCGCAGACCGTTCTCCGCTTCACGGCCGCGGGTTATTTTTTCGCACGCCAATTACACAAACAATATCAGGTTCCCATCGGCCTGATCAACGCCGCCGTCGGGGGAACGCCGGTCGAGGCCTGGATGAGCGAAAACGCCCTGCGGCAGTTTCCCCAGCATCTGGAAATCGCCAACCGCTTCAAAGAGGACCGTGTCCTGAAAGACATCATCGAAAAAGACAAGACCGCACAGGACGACTGGGATGCCCAAATCAGGGAAATGGATAAAGGAAAAACCGACGGCCAAACACCCTGGTATGATCCTGAGTATGATGCCTCCTCCTGGCCCGTGATGAACATCCCCGGCGACTGGGCCGAGGGACCCCTCGACGCCCTGTGCGGCGTCGTCTGGTTCCGAAAAGAAATCGACATCCCCGCCTCCATGACCGGCAGACCCGCCCGGCTCGATCTCGGCTGCATCGTGGACAGTGACGATGTCTACATCAACGGCCGCTGGGTCGGCTCCACCTCCTATCGATACCCGCCGAGAATCTATCAGATTCCCAAAGACCTCCTGCGTCCCGGAAAAAACCGCCTCGCAATCCGTGTAGTCAGCCGCTCCGGCCAGGGCGGATTCGTGCCGGATAAGCCCTATCAGATAACCGCCGACGGACAAACCATCGATCTGAAAGGCCCGTGGCAATACCAGGTGGCCGCAAGTACTGAGCCGGCCCCGCCGCAGGTCTTTATCCAGTACAAACCGCTGGGCCTGTTCAATGGAATGATCGCCCCCCTTTTGCCCTGCGCCATGAAGGGAGTTATCTGGTACCAGGGAGAATCCAACACCGAAAACCCCGGTGAATATGAACAATTGTTCCCCGCCCTCATCGCCGACTGGCGCAGCCAGTGGGACCGCGGAGATTTCCCCTTCCTGTATGTCCAACTGGCCAACTTCATGGAAGCCAAAGACCGGCCCTCCGAAAGCAACTGGGCACAACTGCGGGAAGCGCAGCGGAATACACTTTCGGTCCCCAATACCGCGATGGCCGTAACCATCGATCTCGGCGAATGGAACGACATTCACCCTCTCAATAAATCCGAGGTCGGCCGGCGACTGGCACTGGCCGCCCAAAACGTCGCTTATGGAGAAACCAACGTCGTGTATTCCGGTCCCTTGTACCGGTCCATGAAAATCAAAGGCGGCAGGATCCTCCTGACCTTTTCCCACATCGGCAGCGGACTGATGGCCAAAGGCGGCGGACCGCTCAGGGGCTTTGCCGTCGCCGGAGAAGACAAACAATTCCTCTGGGCCAAAGCAAAAATCAAAGGCAATCAGGTCATCGTCTGGAATGACAAAATCAAGAAACCCGTCGCCGTGCGTTACGCCTGGGCCGACAATCCCGCGGAAGCCAACCTGTACAAC
>JAHDQI010000388.1 GCA_018433925.1 Phycisphaerae bacterium
GGGGAACTTGCCGCTTCGTAGGAATCGGCATCCATAACGAGCCCTTCAATGAAACACATGACTACCAAATATGCCAGCCCCCCCTGCCAAGCCATAAAGCCGCCGGGGAGGGATGCTGTTTTATCGATATCCGGCCGGATACAGAGGGGATGTGCCGGGCCGGCCTTGTCAACAAAAAGCTGAATCTGGCATTGGTTCTAAAGTATAAAAAACAGCAGCTTCCGGCCTTGACAAACTGGCAGCATTGGGGTCCCGGCGAGTACGTCTGTGCGCTGGAACCGGGCACCCATCCGCCTATTGGTCAGAATAAGGCCCGGCAGTCCAACGAATTAATCCTGCTGGAGCCGGGCGAAATAAGGAATTACCATCTGGAAATCCAGGTCCTCTCGCAAGCTGAACCGATCCAGGCATTTCTGGCATCACTCAAACAATAATAACGAGATTAAATCCTTTTGCATCCAGAGAAACGGCGATGAAAGAGCATGTATTTGTAGGGTTTGGTTTTGGTCCAATTCAGGGCGGGCTGTTTGTTTCGGAGGCCTTTAAAAGCAAGCATTTTAAGCGTATTGTAATCGCCGAAATCGACCGGAAACTCGTCGACTCTATCCGATCTAACAACGGCCGATATGCCGTGAATATTGCTTTTCACGACGGCATTGCAACAGAACAGATCGACGGTATCGAACTCCTGAACCCATCTGTTACTTCAGACAGAAAGGAACTCCTTTATGCTCTGTCACAAGCTACAGAAATTGTTACCTCACTGCCTTCGGTTGCTTTTTATACAACAGGAAAGCACAGTGCTGCATCATTGATCGAACAAGGCCTGAAAACCAGTACAGCCCGGGCTACAATCATTTATACCGCAGAAAATAACAATCATGCGGCCGAAATACTTGAAAAGAAAGTGAAAGAAAAACTGGGAATACTTGAAAATTCGGTTCAGTTCTTAAACACGGTGATCGGAAAGATGAGCCAGGTCGTCACGGAGAAAACAGAAATTGCCCAAAAAAAACTGACTCCCATCGCCCCAGGCATTGATCGAGCTTTTTTAGTAGAGCGGTTTAACAGAATTTTTGTAACCCATTGCCGCATTGAGGGTTTTCGGCCGGGCATTGAGGTGTTTGTCGAAAAAGAAAATCTCCTGCCGTTCGAAGAGGCCAAATTATACGGTCACAATGCAGTTCACGCATTGCTGGCCTATTTGGGGGCTCAAAAAGGGTATCATAAAATCGCCGAACTTAAAAAAGATACCGAGATCATGCAAACAGCTCGCAAGGCATTTCTCTGTGAGGCCGGCCCTGCGTTAATCAAAAAACATGCTCATTTGAACGATCCCCTGTTTACCGACATTGGTTTCAAAGAATATGCAGAGGACTTGCTTGTAAGAATGACCAATCCTTACCTGGACGATCCCATCGAAAGAGCGGCCAGAGATCCACAGCGAAAACTCAGCATAAACGATCGCATTTTCGGAACCCTACAACTTTGCTTAGAACAAAATATTCAACCCATCAATCTGGCCAAAGGCGCTACAGCAGGAATTCGCTATCTGCTGGAAACCCAGATTTGGGAAAACCAAAAAATGCCATATGCAGAAGAAATCAAAAACCTGATTTTTAAGAACGCATAGATCAAAACCAGATCGATTTTAGAGTATAAATATCCAAAACCGAAATAACAGCTTCTCCCCCC
>JAHDQI010000270.1 GCA_018433925.1 Phycisphaerae bacterium
CGTTCGAGCAGGCCAGGCAACTGCAGGATACGATTTTTGAGGGCGATGTGGCCGAGGTGCAGATTGCCGCGTTCCTGGCGGCGATGCGCATCAAAAAAGCATCCGTCGGCGAGATGGCGGGACTGGCCCGCTCGCTGCGGGATCACGCGGTGCCGGTTGTCACGGGGCTGGACAATCTGGTGGATACCTGCGGTACGGGGGGGGCGGCGCTGAAAACCTTCAATGTCTCGACCGCCGCGGCGATTGTGGCCGCCGGCGCCGGCGTGTACGTAGCCAAGCACGGCAACCGCGGCATTACCAGCGCCTGCGGATCGGCCGATGTGCTGCTGGCGCTGGGCGTGAACATCGAACCGGGACCGGAGAGGGTAGCCGAGTGCATTCGCCAGGCGCATATCGGGTTTATGTTCGCGCCGCGCTTTCATCCGGCCATGAAATACGTCCAGCCGATTCGCAAATCGCTGGATTTTCAGACCGCCTTTAACATTCTCGGTCCGCTGGCCAACCCGGCCGGCGCCCAGGCGCAGGTCATGGGAGTCGCCGACGAATCGCTGATGGGCCGTATCGCCGAAACGCTCCGGATGCTGGGCCTCAAACGGGCCATGGTCGTTCACAGCAACGGGCTGGACGAGATCAGCACAATGGGGCCGACCAAACTGCTCCATCTGCGTGAAGACGGCACCCTCGTCCCCGAAGACCTGCATCCCGAACGCTTCGGGATTCGGCAGGCCGATTTTAACGACCTTTCGGGCGGGGACGCCGAAGCCAACGCCGTGCTCGTGCGGGAAGTGCTCAGCGGAAAAAGCCGGGGGCCTCGAAAAGATATTGTGGTTCTCAACGCCGCGGCCGCTATAATGGTAGCCGGCCTGGCCGAGGATTTTGCGGAAGGCATCGAAAAGGCCGACGCCGCGATTGAAAGCGGAAACGCCGCGGCGTGCCTGGAACAATTAATTGAAATCAGCAACCGCTAACGCATGACGGGAAACCGATGTATCTGACGAAAATCAAAATCTGCGGAATCACCAATCTCGAAGACGCCCTGGCGGCGGTCCATGTCGGAGCGGACCTGCTCGGGTTCATTTTTTATCCGAAAAGCCCCCGGTATATCGAGCCGGAGCAGGCCATCTCGATCATTCGAAAGATTCCGACCTTTGTGGATACGGTCGGCGTATTCGTAAACCCGACGGCCGAACAGATCCACGAGATCAACGAACAGGGCTGGCTGAACTGGATTCAGCTTCACGGCGAAGAGACGCCTGAATTCTGCGACTCACTGCACTGGATGAATACCCGGACGATGAAGGCCATTCGCGTGCAGAAAAAGGAGGACATTGACAAGGCCCTCATATACCGCACCGACGCCCTGCTGCTGGATACGCATGTCAAGGGCCAATACGGCGGCACGGGCAAGACGTTTGACTGGACCCTGCTGGATCATCTGCCCCGCCGGATCTTTTTGTCCGGGGGCATCACGCCGGACAATGTCATGAAAGCCGTCGAACTGGGTGTTTACGGCATTGACGTCAACAGCGGGATCGAATCCGAGCCGGGCAGAAAAGACCTCGACAAAATGAAACGGCTGTTTGAGAACATCAGCCATGTCACCGGCGGAAAGGTTCGCGCATGAAGCGGAAAGGACGATACGGCCCCTTCGGCGGCTTTTACGTGCCCGAAGTACTGATCCCGGCGCTGGAGGAGATCGAGGCGGCGTTTGAACGGTTCCGGGACGATGCGGCGTTTGTCCGGGATCTCGACCTGTTATACAAGGATTACGCCGGCCGGCCGACCCCGCTTTATCTGGCCGGCCGGTTCAGCGAAATCGTCGGCTTTTCGGTCTATCTCAAACGTGAAGACCTGCTGCACGGCGGCGCCCACAAGATCAACAATACCCTCGGGCAGGGCCTGCTGGCCCGCTTCATGGGGAAGATTAAGCTGATCGCCGAAACCGGGGCCGGGCAGCACGGGCTGGCCACCGCCATCGTCGGGGCCCTGTTCGGCATGGAAACGAAGGTCTTTATGGGCCGTACCGATGTTGAGCGGCAGAACGTCAACGTGCACAAGATGAAGCTCATGGGCGCCGAAGTGATCCCTGTTGAAGGCGGCACCGGCACGCTGAAGGATGCCATCAATGAGGCCCTTCGCTACTGGACGGCCCATATTGAGGATACGTTTTACCTGTTCGGCACGGCTGCCGGTCCGCATCCGTACCCTATGATCGTGCGGCACTTTCAGGAGCCGATCGGCCGGGAGGCCCGCCGGCAGTGCCTGGAAAAAATCGGCCGTCTGCCGGATTTGGCGGTGGCCTGCGTCGGCGGCGGCTCGAACGCCATCGGCCTGTTCTCGGCGTTTCTGGAGGACAAAGACGTTCGGATCGTCGGCGTCGAAGGCGGCGGGCGGGGACTGGATACCCACCAGCACTGCGCCACTCTTGTCAAGGGAAGCGTCGGCGTTCTGCACGGCTGCCGAAGCTACCTGCTGCAGGACGAAAACGGGCAGATTTACGAAACCGAATGCATCTCGGCCGGCCTGGATTATCCCGGCGTAGGCCCCGAACATGCCTATCTGAAAGACAGCGGCCGGGCCGAGTATGTCTCCGTCAGCGACGAAGAGGTGCTCGATGTGTTTGATCTGTTCTGCAAAACGGAGGGGATCATTCCCGCTCTCGAAAGCAGCCACGCGCTGGCCTGGCTGCTGAAACAGAAAGGCCGTCTGCCGAAGGAAACCGCGGTGGTGGTGAATTTGTCCGGGCGGGGCGACAAAGACGCAGGCATCGTGGAATCACACCGACCCCTTGCAGCGAGGATGCCATGACCGGTTATCACGAAACATTCGGCCGCCTGAAGCGGACGGCCCTGATTCCCTTCTTTGTGATCGGGGATCCGACGTATGAACAGTCCCTGGAGCTGGTTAAAACCGCCCTCGATGCCGGGGCCGATATCCTTGAACTGGGCATCCCGTTTTCGGACCCGATCGCCGACGGCCCAACGATTCAAAAGGCCGATCTTCGCTCCCTGGCCGCGGGGATGACACCGGCCAAAGCGCTGCAATTCATCGGGGAAATTGCCGCCTTCCAACCCGTTCCCATCGGGCTGCTGGTGTATTACAATCTGATCGTGCAGTACGGCACGGAGCGTTTTTGCAGGGATTTTAAAGAGGCCGGGGGAACGAGTATCCTCGTGGCCGACCTGAGCATCGACGACGCCGACGAGATGATCCCGGCGGTCGAGGCGGCCGGGCTGGAAACCGTTTTCATGATCACCCCCAACACACCGGAGGAGCGGATTGACGCCATCGCGGCCAAGACCACCGGCTTTCTTTATACCGTTTCACGGCTGGGAACCACAGGAGAACGAAACGATCTTTCGGATTCCATCCGGCCGCTGATTGCCCGCATCAAACGGCACACCAACAAACCGATCTGCGTGGGGTTTGGAATCAGCAGCGCCGAGCATGCCCGGCAGGTTGCTAATGCCGGGGCCGACGGGGTAATCATCGGCAGCCGCATCGTGAAATGCATCGAAGAAAATCTCTGTACCCCCGAACGGATCGCTCCGGCGGCAGGCCGTTTTATTGCCGGGATCAAAGCGGCCCTTGAAGCTGCGCCCTCCGGCGGCTAAACCGACGCGGGCTCCGCCCTGTCTTCTTTGCGGAACGATTCGAGAGACTGGGGCTCGGCGACCTTGCGATAGCCCAGCGCCTTGATGACCTCCAGCACCTCGGTCCAGGTCGGGAAGGGACGCTGATTGGCTCGTTTATACTGATCGATGGCCATCAAGAATTCGAACTGCTCATCGGTCATTTCCCCCTCTTCGGCCACCCGGCGTTCTTCGGTTCGTCGATGGCCGGGGCCTCGCCGGCGATCCCATCCGCTGCGGCGATCGATCAGACTTTTTCGACGCTCCTCCAGCCGCCGTTTTTCCGTTGTTTCCTGCTTTTTATCTTTGTCTTCTGAACGGTCTGTCATTCCATCACACCTTGGTTAAATACGGGTTGACTTTTCAGGCACGGGAACCTACGGACTGTCCTCTTCGAATTCATCCTCGAGCCATCGCCCTTCGCCCTGGAAAAAGACATCAAAAAACTCCTCAAATGAGGCCTGGGAAGCGATCAGGGCATGGGCCTGATCCAGGTCATCTTCGGAGACCAGAACCGCGATGCCCGGACTGCCGCCCGGGACATTTTCGGGCTGCTTAATCACGGCACGGATTCCGTTTTCATCGAGCATTTTCTTATGCTGGCGGGCCAGGTCCAGATCTTCGGCAAACGCAACGGTGACAAATTCCTGTACCGCCGCTCGGCCGGTCCGTTTTGCGCTTTTTTTCGGGTCAGACATTTTTTTCTCCGTCGTCCGCTGCGTCTCGACAACTCATCTTTGGATTTTCAAATCGCTTCTGTCATCGTCAAAGCCCGACGGGCAGTTAATGGAAAATGCCGAAAATCTGCCCGCCCAAGCGCCGCGCACGCAAGAGAAGGGTACGATCATGCGGAATTTTGCGTTTATAGGCCCTGCAAACGCAAAATTTTGCGTTTTTTCACAACTTTTTTGTTGCAAAGGCCCCGCCGCACGGCCACAATACGTCCAAATGGCTTTTTGAGGCACGTGTGTGCCGATCTTATAGGAACGAAAACTTTTTACATGGAGGTGCCACATGGCAAAGAAGAAAGCAAAGAAAACCGCAGCGAAAAAAGGCGGCAAGAAGGAAATCCTCGTCGTCGCCAGCAAGGTCAAAGCCCATATCAAAAGCAAAGGGATGATGACCTCCAGTGACGCTGTCGCTGCACTGAACGACAAGGTCTACCAGATGCTGGACGCGGCCGCCGCTCGCACCAAGGCCAATCGACGCAGCACGGTAAAGCCCCAGGATCTCTAACAGACCGTCGGAACAATCGATTCTTCTCCGGAAGGATCAGAGACATTCGTTCGGTAAAAGCCGCTTCCGCGAAAAGAAGTGGCTTTTTTTTGTCGAGAACTGTGTCAAAATAGAAAACCTTTTCCTTCCGAAACCGCCCGGAGTGATTGGAAATCCCCTCAAAAAAAATATTTATGGCAAAATTTTCTTAGACGCTGAACGTATCTCTCTTTATACTTGACAATGTGTGCAGATTAGGATATTTAGAATCTGTTATAAAGTTGAATCTTCAACAAGGTACTGTGAGTAAACGGGGTCTGCTATGAAAGTATTCATGCTTGGCTGGGAGTTTCCTCCCTTTATAAGCGGAGGGCTTGGGACCGCGTGCCATGGGCTGACCAAATCGCTGAGCAACCTGGGCATCAAGATTACTTTCGTTCTGCCCAAGCCGATTGAGACGAGTCACTCGACCCATGTTGAGATGCTCACGCCCGCTCACTATCGACCGGACCAGATTGGCGAGGAATTCATCGAAACCACAGGAGAACTGAAAAATATTCGTTTCCATACGATTCAGTCTCCCCTGCATCCCTATACAACCCCGGAAGAGTATCAAAAACGGCTGGAAGAAATCATTCAGCAGAAAAAATTGCTTTCCGTAGAATCGCGCCAGGTGTTCGACCAATGGCTGAAAAAGGAATTTGAGGGCGGACACGTGGAGCCGGCCGGCCACTACGGCGGGGATATGTATAGCGAAGTGCACCGGTACGCGGCCGCGGCCGTTCGGCTGGCCCTCCAGCAGCCGGACTTCGATGTGGTTCACGCCCACGACTGGATGACCTATCCGGCCGGCATCGCCGTGGCAACCGTGACCGGCAAGCCCCTTGTGGTCCACGTTCATTCCACGGAATTTGACCGCAGCGGCGAGCACGTCAACCAGATGATTTACGACATCGAGCGGCGGGGGATGCACGCGGCCAGCAAGGTCATTGCCGTCAGCTACCTGACCCGCAACATTATCCTGACTCGATACGGGGTGCTCGGCGAAAAAGTCGAAGTGATTTACAACGGGGTTGAACACGAAGAAAATAACCGCCTTTCGGCCCAGCAGGTCGGGATCCGAAGCGACGAAAAAATCGTCCTGTTCCTCGGCCGCATTACCATGCAGAAAGGCCCCGAATATTTCCTCATGGCCGCTCGAAAGGTCCTTGAGGAGATCGAAAACGTCAAGTTTGTAATGGCCGGCACCGGCGACATGATGCACCGCATCATTGAGATGGCCGCACAGATGGGAATCGGACACAAAGTCCTCTTTACAGGTTTCCTGCGGGGAGACGATGTTAACAAAGTCTATCAAATGGCCGATTTGTATGTCATGCCCTCCGTCTCGGAGCCCTTTGGCATCGCGCCGCTCGAAGCGCTGAATCATGATGTTCCGGTCCTGATCAGCAAGCAAAGCGGTGTGGCCGAGGTGCTGACCCACGTTTTAAAAGTCGACTTCTGGGACATCCAGGAAATGGCCAACAAAATCGTCGCCGTTCTGAAATATCCCCCCCTGCAGATGACGCTGCGGGAGCACGGGAATTTCGAGGTTCGCAAACTGAAATGGTCCGGTGCGGCGGCCCGGTGCGTGCAGGTCTACCAGGACCTGGTTCCGGCAATGAAGTAAACTGCGTTTGAAAAGAGGTTGTCGTTATGCCGTCGGTTTGTTTTTATTTTCAGGTCCATCAGCCGTTTCGTCTTCGTCATTATACGGTCTTTGACAGCGCCGATACGTATTTTGACGAATTCAAGAACGCTTCCATCTGCCGTAAGGTCGCCAACAAGTGCTACCTGCCGACCAACCGGCTGCTGCTGAAGATGATTCAGCGCTACGAGGGACGCTTTAAATGCTCCTTCAGCGTCACCGGCGTTGTTCTTGAGCAATTCCAGAAATACTGTCCCGAAGTGATGAGCACCTTTGATGCCCTGGCCGAGACCGGGTGCGTGGAGTTTATCGGCGAAACCTATTTTCACAGTCTTAGCTTTTTATATTCCCGGGGCGAATTTACCGAGCAGATTGACCAGCATACGGATCTGATCGGGCGGCTCTGGGGACAGAAGCCGCGCGTGTTTCGAAACACGGAGCTGATTTACAACAACCAGCTTGCCGAGACCATCGAGTCGATGGGACGATTTGACGCGATTATTACCGAGGGGGCCGACCGCATCCTCGGCCACCGCAACAGCAACTTCCTTTATCGCCCGCCCAACTGCCAGCGGGTGCGGCTGCTGCTGAAAAACTATGCCCTGTCCGACGATATCGCCTTTCGCTTCAGCAACCGGGGCTGGGAGGAATGGCCGCTGGATGCGCCCAAGTTTTCACGCTGGATTGACCAGGTCAACGGCTGCGGCCACATGGTCAATCTCTTTATGGACTATGAGACTTTCGGCGAGCACCAGTGGGAGGATACCGGCATCTTCGATTTCATGTATCACCTGCCCGAACACGTGCTCCGGCACCCGGACAACAACTTCAAGACCCCCAGCGAAATCATCGATTCCTATCCGGTGATGGATACGATCGATGTGCCGCACGTGATCAGTTGGGCCGATACCGAGCGGGACCTGTCGGCCTGGCTGGGCAACGCCATGCAGTCCAACGCCCTGCACGAACTGTACAAAATTGAAAAACTGGTCAAGCAGACCCAAAACGCCGCCATCATCGAGGACTGGAAAAAACTCCAGACCTCGGATCATTTTTACTACATGTGCACCAAATATTTCTCGGACGGGGATGTGCACAAATACTTTAACCCGTACGATTCCCCGTATGATTCCTATATTAATTTTATGAACGTCCTGAGCAATCTGCGGCTGCGCTGCCGCGAGGCCCTGACCGAACAGAACGTCGCCGAACAGGCCTCCTGACCGGCTCCGGAAACCGGCAAGCCCGCCGGCCGCAACAGAAACGAACTTCTCATGCAAACCGCCGCCAACACCATCGCTGCCATGAATTTGACAGGTCTCCAGACCGGGGATTTGCTGAGCCGGGAGTGGCTCCTGGCCAATCGCCGGGGGGGATTTGCTTCCGGTACGCTGGCCGGCTGCAACTGCCGCCGATACCACGGCCTTTTAGTCGGCACGCAGCATCCCCCCGCCAACCGCATCCTGGCCCTGTCCAACTGCCTCGAAAATATCACGCTCGAAAACGATCAGTTGGAGTTTAGCTGTTTTGAATTTGAACATACCCTGCACCCGCACGGCAACGAGTACCTGACGGGATTTTCTCTCGATATCGGGGCTCACTTTGAGTATGAACTGGGAGTGGCCAAACTGACCAAATCCGTCTACCTGTCGCCCGACAGCGACACCGTAATTCTTGTTTACGCCTTCAGCAACCTGGTTTGCCCGTTTTCGTTTTCCGTGCGTCCGCTGGCGGCCCTGCGTGATTTTCACGGGCTGCAGCATCAATCCGCATCGTTTACATCCTCCGCCGACGATTCCCATTCGCTTCGCATCGAGTGCGGCACGGCTCCGGAGGTCGCCCTGCACCTGCACAGCCCAGCCATGACATTTCAGCCGGGCGCCGAATGGTGGCACCGGTTTTTCTACCGCATTGAACAGCAGCGAGGGCAGGACTGTTTTGAGGATCTCTGGTCGCCGGGCTGGTACACCGGCCGGATCGATTACCCGGAAACCGTCGTCCTGTCGGCTTCCCTGACGGCCAAAGACGCCCCGGCCGGGATGGACCGGCCTGATCCGGATGCCCTGATTGAATCCCTCAAACAGCTTGAACGAAAACTCTGCAAACACGCCCATAGCCGGGATCCGATCCAAAAAGCCCTGTTTCTCTCGGCCGGTCAGTTTGTCACCGAACGAATGGTTGCCGGCCGCCGGACTCCCACGATCCTGGCCGGTTATCCCTGGTTCCTGGACTGGGGCCGCGATACCTTCATTGCCCTGCCGGGTCTGTGCCTGAGTACCGGCCGGCTGGATACCGCCGCCGGCGTGCTGCGGACCTTTGCCGGGGCCGTCAGCGAGGGCATGATCCCCAATCGATTTGACGATTACGGCGGCCCGCCCCATTACAACAGCATGGACGCCTCCCTGTGGTTTGTCCACTCGGCCTTCGCCTGGCTGCGGGAAAGCCGGGACCGGGCCCTTTTTGACGAGGCCCTGCTGCCCGCGGTCCGCTCTATTATCGATGCGTATTCGGCCGGCACCCGCTTCGGGATTCACGCTGATTCGGACGGGCTGATCACCGGCGGCGATCACCAGACCCAGCTTACCTGGATGGACGCCAAATGCGGCGATGCGGTCTTTACCCCGCGCTACGGAAAACCCGTCGAGATCAACGCCCTCTGGTACAATGCCCTCTGCCACCTGGCCGCCTATTATACCGAACAGGGAAACGCCGAGGCCGAATATTTCCAGTCCCTGGCTGAGCAGGTCAAAAAAAGCTTTAAAAACCTCTTCTGGAATGAGCAAACCGGCTGCCTGAACGACTGCGTATTTCCCGACGGCCGGGCCGATGCAAGCATTCGCCCCAACCAGATCTTTGCCGTCTCGCTGCCGCACAGCCCCCTGTCAAAAACGAAACAAAAACGCCTCGTCCAGATCGTCGGGCAGGAACTGCTGACTCCGTATGGCCTGCGCACCCTCAGCCCCAGAGACCCCAAATACATCGGCCGGTATGAAGGCGACTTATTCCGCCGGGATTCCGCCTACCACCAGGGAACCGTCTGGCCGTGGCTGATGGGCGGCTTTATCGAGGCCTTCTTAAAAGTCTATGACGGAAACGAGCGGGCCCGCAAACAGTGCGCCGCCATGCTCGCGCCCCTGATCCACCATTTTGCCAACAATGCGTGCCTGGCCGCCATCTCGGAGATTTTTGACGGCGATCCGCCGCATTACCCGCGCGGCTGCCCCGCCCAGGCCTGGAGTGTGGCCGAAGTGCTTCGCGCCTGGCGGTTGATTCAAAAGAAAGACTAATCAGTCCCGCCCCCCTCGGAACCTGCCGGCTTTCTTGCCGCCGGACGGTGCTGACGATAACGAAAATCCATCAGGAGAATGATCTTCTTATACACCGAAGCGGGCAGTTTCCGCCGGAGCATCCGTTTGGCCTCGGCAATCCCCGTTCGCAGCGTCAGGTGTGTAATCACGATGTGCTCATTGTTCATTCGTTCCAGCAGCGGACCGAGTTCATCGATGTGGATATGCCGCCCCGCCTCCGCACGCCCGGCGTGCTCATCCTCATAAAACGTACACTCGGCAATCAGAATCCGGCTGTTTGCGATATACTCCAGTTGCGAAAAATCGACATATTGCGTATCGCCGAGGTAGCTGACCAGCGGCATCTCCAGCGGCCGGTCGATCTCGATGCCCTGCTTTTTCAGCTCCACGATCTGCGGACCGGACAGGCCGTGATACTCGGTCCGCAGTTTCTTGCGCTTTTCGATGATCGAAAAACCGACGGAGCCGCGGCTGTGTTTGGTCGGAAAGACCCGGGCCATCAGGTTTGGCTTGATTGGATATTCATCGCCCGGCCTGGCCGGCACGAGCTCGACCGGAATGCGGTTGCCGTCCAGCCGTCCCCAGGCCTCAAGAATCTGCCGGATCGGCCCCAGCGTATTCGGCGGAGCCAGCACCGTCCCCGGCGACTGCCCGCAGAACTTGCGATGCGAGAGGTAATAAGCAATCCCGGCCGCGTGGTCCATATGCCCATGCGTCAGCAGTACATGATTGATTGAAATGAGCTGGTCGGGGGCCTTGCCGATGTCAAAACAGACATCAAGCTGCGGAACGGCCACGACGGTCTCCTCTCCCGCCACCGAATAGCCGAGAATCTCCAGATCATCCAGGGTTATGTGGGCCAGATTGTGACTGGGCATGTCTGCTCGCTTTCAAAAAAGCCCATCGTAGGCCGAAAATCGGCCCCTGTCAACGTTTTTCACTATCATAACCCGCACATCCGGCCAGTCTTTCCGCCGATTCTGAAATTATTTGAAGTTCTTTTTTTTATCGGAGCTGCCGCCGCATGAAACCTTTTCTTTCCGGCTGCAGTTCAACCTTATTCCATTGCAGCATAAACAGTTAACTCATCCGTGGAACAGCCCGAAGAATCCGCAAAAAGATATGATTTAACTGGTTCAACGATTGATCCGACAAGATCCACTGTACAAAAAGGATGAAACAAAAAGAAATTTATGATTCACGATATGCCATAGCCGTTTTTGTTCGACCAGGAATTTTGTCAATCAGAACAGGGATCCTATGCGGCCAGTACAAATCAGAAAGTTTGCTTTGCTGGGTCTTTTCCTCTGGGCAGGCCTGGGATTCTCCGAAAGCGGTGCTGTGCTGAACGCAGAAACCAGTACGGCCGCTGCCTCGCTTTTCGACATGAATCTCGAAGAATTAATGAATATCAGCATTGTCTCCGCATCGCTGCGGGAAGAATCTTTAGGCCGCGCCGCCGCTCCTCTTTATATCGTCACGGCCCAGGAGATCAAAGAGCGAGGGTATTCCACCCTGAAAGAGGTCATGGACGATGTTCCGGGATACGTGGATTTGTCAGACAGCAATGAAAATATTGCCGGCGTGCGCGGGGCCTTTGCCAGCACAACCAATAAAATTCTGATACTCATCAATGGCCACCGCATGAACAGTCTGGCCCTTGGGCGATACAACACCGACCAGTTTATCGGGATGGACAGCGTGGAACGGATCGAGTTTATCATGGGACCGGGATCCGTTTTGTACGGCACGGGGGCCCTGATCGGGGTGGTCAACATCATTACCAAAAAAGGAGCCGATGCAGAAGGACTCTTTGTACGCAGCAGAGTGGGTGATTTTCACGATGAACATATTGTCTCATACGGAATGAAGTCAGGCCAATGGGATCTCTTTACCAATTTTACCTGGCTGGACGGAGACGGGGATGAAATTTCCCAGCCGGCCTACCTCGATGTCGTTCCCGCCGGCCAGACCCAGGCCCCGGGCAGGGTGTACTGGAACCGGTATCCGGAGAACTGGAGCGGATTGATTTCAATTCGCCGCGAGGATACCGAACTGCATCTGCGGAGGGGACATGCCGCCAGGGCTACGCCGCGGGTACCCAACGGAAGCTTTTACAACTATGAACAGGAAGAAGATACCGGCTACCCGGCCTATTATAGGCAGGATGATTTCTTTGCTGAATTAAAGCACACCTTCACGCTGAACGAACAGACCCGGTTGGTTGTCAACCCGAGTTATCATTGGATTCACCTGCAGGAACAGTCGTGGATCAGTTCGTATGCCTCCAACCGGTTGCCGCCGCTCGGTTCACGAAGCGGACAGGATTCGGTGGAGGTACACTGGCAGTTCAAGTCGTATCTCGATCATACCTTCTCCGATACCTTCAGTGCCATCTTCGGAGTGGACTTGCTGTACGTGGATTTTCAGCAGGCCGACGGGCTTACGATTTCCGATGGGACAACCGTCAGTAAAATCCCGGAGCGTATGACACTTGGATCATGGCCGATCCTCGGAGGATTCACCCAGTTGTCCTGGCTGCCGACCGAGAAACTTTCGCTGACGGCCGGAGCCAGATATGATACATTTAAAGAGCAGTCCGACCCGAAACTGACCTATCGATTCGGAGCCGTTTACACAATCGATGATCATTGGACTCTGAAGGGATTGTATGGCGAATCGTACCTGTCTCCCCAATGGGAGCACCTGAACCTGGACCCGACTCAATTTGCGTTTGTTTCGAACAGCTCGCTGGAGCCCGAAGAGCTGCAAAGCGGTGATTTGATTATTCAATACAGCAAAGAGAAACTGTCCGGATGGATCGATCTGTTTGTCCACAATATCGACGGAATAATTTCGCCCGCTACACAGGACGGAAAACAAATCTATTCCAACCTCGGACGAAGCCAGTACTGGGGAATGGAGACGGGTTTTCATGTAGATTTAAACGAGTCGTGCCGACTGTCTGCCTCGTACAGTATGGTCAATGATACCGGCAAAAGCGACAGCAAGTTTATCCAGAATGATCGAATCCTGAATGTGCCGCGCCATATCCTGCGCTACGGAATCCGCTATAAGGCCTCCGAACATCTGACGCTGAACCTGTGGGGCCGATCCTATGCGGAAGTCGAAACAACCGATTCGGTTACGGGCGACCGTCAAATCTCACCATGGAACCAAATCGATTTTGCGGCGATCTATGAGAACCGCAACTTCGAATTAGCCTTCAAAGTAATCAATCTGCTTAATGATCCCCATGAAGTCGGAGGCACCATAACCCGGCCCCTCGCACGATACGGACGCGGCTGTATGGTCTCGATGGGATATCGGTTTTAAATCCGCAATCCCGGATTCACAATTCAATTTTCTATTGTGCGCCTCGCACCTAACCGGGTATCCTGTTTTCCATGCCGGATCATCGTATCCATCGCGGACCGCACCCGGAAGACGGCCGATTATTCACCGCCGACCGCCTCCCCATTCTGCGGCAGGCGGTCTGTGATTATTCCCTGCTGCTGAGCAGGGGATATGCCCAGCCCAGCGCCCTCAAACTCGTGGGGGATCGCTTCTCACTCGACCGACGCCAGCGTCTGGCCGTGATGCGGTCGGCCTGCTCGGATGCCCAGCTTGCCGTCCGGAGTCAAAAGGAGATTCCCCCCGCCGCGGCCGCGGGTAAAATCCTGCTTCTTGACGGCTATAATATCCTGATCACACTGGAAGCGGCTCTTAGCGGGGCTTTTTTGCTGCTCGGCCGCGACGGCTGCCTGCGGGACCTGTCCGGCATCCACGGCACATGGCGAAAAGTCGCCGAAACAGCGGCCGCGCTCGAGTGGATCGACCGAACGCTTTCCGCCATCGCCCCCGGCCGCGTTCGCTGGCTGCTTGACCGGCCTGTATCCAACTCCGGACGGCTTAAAACCCTCATCGAAAACCTGATATCCAAAAACAAAAGACCGTGGACCGTGGAATTACAGCAGAATCCCGACAAACTCCTCCGTGAAAGTCCCGATCCCATTGCCACCGGCGACAGCGCTGTGCTGGATGCATGTCACCAATGGCTCAATCTGACCGCCCTGGCCCTCCAAAATCCCCCCGCCATGACGCGAAAACCGGCCATTCTTGACCTGCGCGACAAAAACTAAACGCCCTCTCCCGGCCTGTCTTTTTCACGCTCCGAAAGGGCCTCATTGAGCGAACCGGAGCGGAAACCCTTCAGATCCAGCGCAACGTATTGAAAACCAAGGGCCTTCAGCTTATCAGCCAGTTGTTTGCGGACCGATTCGGCGGCCGCTTTTTCGATATCTCCCTCCAAAACCTCGATGCGGGCCAGCAAGCCGTGATGACGGACGCGAAACTCCGCAAAGCCCAGCGACCGCACAAATTCCTCCGCCTGCTCAACCTGCCGGAGTTTTTCTTCGGTGATTTCAATCCCGTAGGCGATGCGCGAGGCCAGGCAAGGCGAGGCAGGCATCTGAGCCGTAGGCAAATTTCTTTCACGGCTGAGCGTACGGATATCCTCCTTGCTCAGACCCGCATCCGCCAGCGGCGTCAGGATGCCCAATGCCGCAACCGCCCTGGCCCCCGGCCGAAAGTCCTCTTTATCGTCAAAATTATTGCCGCAAGCTGCCTGCGTAAAGCCCTCCGCCGCGGCCCGCTGCCGGATCGCCCCAAACTGATGGCTCTTGCAGTGGAAGCAGCGATCGGCCCGGTTGACCTGGTAATTCGGGTCGTCCAGCTCCGCCAGGGCAATTTCGATCAGCCGTACCCCCAAAAAGTCAGCCGTTTCACGGGCCAGGGCAAGCTGGCGAGCCGGCAGCGAAGGACTGATGCCGATACAGGCCAGCACATTTTGGGCCCCAAGTATCTCAGCGGCCGCCGCAAGCAAAAAACTGCTGTCCACACCGCCGGAAAAGGCAACGGCGATTTTCTTTAGCGGCCTAAGGTGCCCTTCAAGTGTCCGGAATTTCTCATTTGGATTCATAAGTCCTGATTTTACAGACTCTTCGTAAAATTTCCAGGGGTCATCCCGCTAAAATTACGCCCGCAGAAAGCCCGTGTGCGATGTCTTTTTCGGCATTTTCTTGCATAAAAAGGGAAGATCGAGTAAAAACGTCTCTGTCAATAGAAACAGTTATTTTGCGGAGGATACGATGTTTGGCTGCCATATTGGACGTTTGTTTCAGGTCACTGTAGCCGGCGGGTCATACCAGGAAGGGCTGACAGCCGTCATCCAGGGAGTTCCGCCGGGAATGGTCTTTACCGAGCAGGAAATCTACGGCGACTTGCTGCTGCGAAAGCCGGGAGCCGATGAGTTGTCCAGCCCGCGAAAAGAGCCGGACCTGCCCATCCTCTATACGGGATTGAATGCCGCCGACACAATAGAAAACGCCGGCAATAAAAACCACACCAACGGAACGCCGCTGACCATCCTGATTCCCAATCTGGATCGTCACTTTATCCATATTAAGCAGTATCAGGATACCAACCGGACCCCCCGGCCGGGCCATGCTTCCTATGCCTCCTTTATCAAATACGGGCCGGATGATGACGCCATCGGGGCGGGCATCTTCAGCGGCCGATATACGTCCACCATCGTGGCCGCCGGCTATGTGGCCAAGCAGGTTCTCAAGCGGTTCGGAATCGAGGTCTTTTCCTTTATTAAGGAAGCCGCGGGCATCTCCTGCCCGGAGATGGACTCCAAGGCCGTCTTTGAATACACCGAACGGTATAAAAAAATGCGGCATGAGCTGGACCCGTTTTACCAGGAAGTATATGTCAAAAATCGGGTTACAATGGACATGCGGTTTCTTGAAAAATTAAGGATCTTCGCCGAAATCGAAAATGAAATTGACGCAATCCGCTCCAAAGCACCGAGGATGACCCCGCAAGACATCGCGAAAAAATACAATGTGCATCCCGTAATGAACTGTCCCGATCAGGCCGCCGCGGAGGCCATGCTCGAAGCGTGCAATCGAATCACCCAAACCGGCGATTCTTCCGGCGGCCTTGTGGAAGTTCGGGTGACGGGAGTGCCCGCGGGCCTGGGCGAGCCGGTTTTCTGCAAACTTGACGCCGAGTTGGGACGCATGCTGGGCATCGGGGCCGTCAAAGGCGTAGAGGTCGGCGCCGGCTTTGCCGTCAAAGACATGACCGGCTACTCAGACAATGACCAGATGCACAGCGAAAACGGAAACGTCGTCTTTGACTCCAACAACGCCGGAGGCATTACCGGGGGCCTGTCTTCCGGGCAGGACATCCTCGTGCGGCTGGCCGTCAAACCGACGCCCACCATTGATAAACAGCAGCATACGATTGATAAATATACGCTGGAAAATACCCAACTGGCCGCGATCACGCGCCGGGATCCGACAATCGTCGGACGCCTCTGGCCGGTAGCCGAAAACTTTACCGCCCTGGTCATCCTCGACCAGTTAACGGCCCACCTTGGATACGAGCAACTGAAGGCCCGGATTCAGGCATAAGGTCTTCTCGCAGCCATAAAAAAAAGGGACTCCCAAAACGGGGGTCCCTTTCTCTTTGGTTATTCTGTTGTTCCGATTTACCGGGGAGACATCGACGCGACAGCGTCTTCTTCGGCCTCCTGGCGGAGAATAATCGTCGGCTTGACCAGAATCAGGAGGACGGATTTGTCCTTGACCTCGCTTCGGTTCGAGAACAGCCGGCCGAGAAGAGGAATCTTGCTCAGGCCGGGCACACCCGCCTCGACCTCATAGCTGGCCGTCAGCGTCAAACCGCCCAGCAAAACCGTGCCGCGGTCAGGAACCGAAACACGCGTTTCAATGGATGAGGTCTGGAGGGTCGGCAGGTCATATTCCTCGCTTATCACCGTAGCCCCGCCTACCGATGTGGGCTGAAGCCCAACCGCCGTATCCGTGTCCACATTCGTCAGCATATCCATATAGGTAATGATACGGAGAATAACATATTTTTTGTCTTCCGTGATCGTCGGAAGAATATTCAGCATAACACCCGTATCAATATCCTCGATGGTATGCTCAAAATAAGATACGGTACGGTCGGTACCGGCCAGTGTGGTAAGCGTTTCCGTGGTAAAGGAAGCGTCGGTTTTCATTCGACGCTCCGTAATCACTTCAATGTTGGCCGCTTCCCCGTTCATGACCATCAGTTTCGGAGCCGACAGGGACTGCGTATTGCGATGCATCTGCGTGGCCCGAATCAGAAATTCCACCTGCAGATCATCGGCCGAGCCGCCCCAACTGAAGCCCCAGTTCATGCCGACATTCGTCCCTTCTCCGGCGCCGGCAATCGGAGTCGTAATGCCGCCCAGACTGGACGGAACCGTCGTCGTGCGGGCACGGGACAGGGTCAGGGAATCCTGCAGGATATTTTCCACGATCCCCGTACCGCCGCCAAAGTCACCGCCCAGACGCAGCCGGCGAATATCCATATCAAAGCCGATTTCCTCGAGGTAGTTTTCATCCACCAGCAGGAATCGCGCTTCGATGGCAACCTGGTCGCCCAGCCCTTCCTTTAACTGCTCGAGAAATTTCTCGACCTCTTTATGAACCTCGGCCGTTTGATAGACAATCAGCTTCTTGCCGTCATACTGCCAGACTCGCCCTTCTCCGCCTTCCATGTACCAGCTTAGAGGACGAATTGTCTGCTGCAGCAGCATGATGATCTCGATGGCTCGCATCTGACCGCGCCAGTTTCCGCTCATGCCCATCATGCCCATGCCGCCCATGCCGCCGCCCATGCCGCCGCTCATGCCGCCGCTCATGCCGCCGCCCATCATGCCGCCGCCCATCATGCCGCCACCCATCATGCCGCCGCCCATGCCGCCGCCCATGCCGCCGCCGCCCATGCCGCCGCCCATGCCGCCGCCGCTACCGCCTCCGCCGCCCCCGCCGCTGCCGCCGCCGCCGCCACCACCGCCGCCGCCGCCCTCGCCGGCCTCACCCCAGCCGCCGCTGTTGTATTCATCAAAGTTCGCCGGGGGGCTCAGCAGTTCAGCAATATCATAAACCACCTGGTAGTAGCGGTTGGAGACATTGGTATTCAGGTATTCATCCGTCGCGATCATAATCACGCCTTCTTTAATCATGTAGCCGATTTCGGCGATCGCGCTGGCATTGACGGCATTGATCACGATTTCCAGCGCCGCCTTCAGAGATACCCCCTGCAGGCCCGCACCGGGAATATTCAGCGGGGTCTCTCGCTGAATAAAGGCCGCGTCAATCAGATCCGCCCAGAACGGCGTAATTCGAAGCGGAGGATCCGCCGCGTTGCGAAGGATATCGATGGCCTCTTCAAATGTAGTATCCTCGCTGATCAGCGCCGATAGATCCACATTCTCTTCCATCTGCTTTTCGACCGCCGTGGTCTTGGGGTCCATATCTTCCTTCTCGGCCGCCTCGCGACGAGCCGCTATTTCCTTCCAGTTTTTGGCATAGGTAATCTCTTCGGAATACGGAATCGCTTTGCGATCGGCCTCCAGGAGAAGCCGGATTTCCTCTTTGTCCGATTCCTGCTGAATTCTGCGCTGCTCCCGCCACAGTACCGTATCTTCAAGCGTACGCTTCAAAATCAGGGCGCTGTGATTGAGCGGGTCAATCGCCAGAAGCTGCTCCAACTGGCCGAGGGCCTCCTCATACCGCTGCTCCTCAAGAAACGAGTACGACCGCTGCATGAAATCCTCAATGGCTTTGGCCCGACGCTGTTCCATCGCCGCGCGATTCTCCTCTGCCAGGGCCTTGGCCTGCTGCTGCTGAGACTGCTGCTGCCGGGTCGTATAAGCATCCTGCTGATGGGCAACCTGCTCTTCCTTCTGGGTCAACTGCCCTTTTAAATTTCGATACAGCTCATCGCCCAGCAGCAGTTTGTTCGACTCAATCGTCACAAACGCTCGCCGCAGCGCCTGCCGGGCTTTGGCAAACTCATTTTGAACCAGAAACTGATCGGCCTTGGCCAGCGCATCATTGACAATCGCGGTCGTATAACCGATCTGGACGGCCTGACGGCGCTGCACCTCATTCAAATAGGAATCCGTCATCGAATCCGTCGTCCCGGTCGGGGCCGTCATCTGAAGTTCAACAGACGCAGCCGGAGGGGCAGCCGTCACAGGAGTCGGCTCCATTTCTATGACAACCGGCTCTTCCTCCCATGCTGGGGTCTCTGTTTCCGGCATCGGCTCAAGAACCATCACCGGCTCCTCAACGGGCGTCGGCTCGGCTTCAACACGAACGGTTACCGGTTCCGTCGGCACCATCCGCATCAACTCCATTTCAATTTCCTCATCCGGCGTAGTCACCGGCCGGGGCACAGCGGCCGGTTCCGGAGCCGGCTCGGCCGCCGCCGCGGCCCGTTGCTGGGCCACGTCGATCATAGCCAGATAATCCATCGGGGCAATCGATCCGGTCACCTCAACGCCGGAGGCGGCCACCTGCAGGAAACCCGCTTTGGCTTTTTCATAATTCTTTTGCAGATAATCTTTTACCGCCTGGTCATAGACGGCCTGCATCGCGCCGGTTTCCCCCTGAAGCTTCCCTTCGATCTCCGCGATACTGTCGCGAGCGATCTTTTTCTCCTCCTCCGTGCTGTACGGATTGTTTTGGACCTCCATAAAAAGAGGCAGGGCCTGCTGATACTGCCCGGCCACCAGCAGCCCATCGGCTTGCTGAAGAGACTGGGTGATCTTCTGACGTGCCGCAAGAGCCCGGCTGACTTCCTCAGACAGATCGGCAAGACTGCGGCTCTGCGCTTCGGACAGGATGGGAGCGTAATTCTCGCGAATTTGTGCGATGAGCACCTGGGCCTGCTGATAAAGTCCCCGATTGGTCTGCTCACGGACAATTCGGATGTAACTGTCTGCCCGCTCCTGTTTGGCCTGCTTTTCGCCGTTGGTTTCGGCGAAGACCGTCTGCAAAGAAACGGCCCCAAGCACCAAAATCAGCGCCAAGAGCATTACCCACCCCGTATACCCTCTTTTTGAATTGGCAATAGTTGACACCATAACCTCCAAAAAAGAATAAAAAATTATGACATTTCTGTTTCAGTCCGAATTTAGTCCAACGCACAACCCATAGACACTCCCCTCGGATTGACAGGTAAGTGTATATAGTCAAAAGTATTCTTGCAAGCGAAAAAAACGGAAACTTTTTGATATCTGTCCTGTTTTTCATTTTTGGGATGTGATATATTTCTCCCCTGTCTATGGAGCCCAAAAACGTGCCGATGAATCCTTTGAAAAACTCAGAACCATACAGTGTAGCCATCGAATCCTCGGGACGCGTGGGGTCAGTGGCCCTCGGCAAGGGGCCGGACCTGCTCGAAGAGATTGTTTTTTCGGGAAAAATGCGGCATAGCAGCGAGCTTTTCCCCGCTCTCTCCAAACTCCTCCAAAACGCCGAATGCAAGCCCGGCGACATTCGAATACTCTGTATCACGGCCGGACCGGGAAGCTTTACGGGCCTTCGAATCGCCGTCACGGCCGCAAAAATGCTTAATTTCGCCCAAAAAACTCGTATTATCGCGGCTGATACTCTCGATGTAATTGCCAATAATGCGACTGAATATGTCGAAAAAATAGGAAAATGCCCCCCCGCAATCGCCGTCATCCTTGACGCCAAAAAAAATCATTTTTTCTCGGCCGTCTA
>JAHDQI010000356.1 GCA_018433925.1 Phycisphaerae bacterium
CTGGCCTCCCATAGCTGGGACGAGACGGCCGCCACATGGAATGACCCTCCTTATGTTCCGACCTATTATCCGTACAATATACCGATCGATCAAAAAACGGTTACCATTGATTTGAATACCTGGGACGTAACGGATACGGCGGATTCACAATATGTCCTAAACGGCACGGTAAGTTTCCAGTTGCGCACCGATGAAACTATTGTGACGCGGTGCGGTTTTTATTCCAAAGAGTTTTATGATCCAGAGTCAGCGCCAAAGCTCATTGTCCAATACGAACCGGCCTTCGGGGGCGGCACAGGAACCCCTGAGGATCCGTTCCAGATTTGGACGGCTGAACAGATGAATGCCATTGGGCAAAGTTCTGCTCGCTGGGACGGGCATTACATGCTCATGGAGGATATCTCCATGGCCGACTACACCGGCTCGAACTACAACCCGATCGGAATCTGGTCAAGCTCTGTTTCGCAGCGAAGTGCCTTTGCCGGCGTGTTTGACGGTAACGGGCATACCATTTCTGATTTTCAGGCCACTTCTCTATTCGGCTATCTCAATGGAGCACAAATTCAGCGACTCGGATTGATCGCTCCGCAGGTCTCCGGATCCGGGGCGCTGGTCCATCGAGCGGAATTTTCCGATATCGCGGAGTGCTGGGTTCAGGGCGGCTCGGTGCAGGGAAGTTCAATGGTCGGCGGCCTGGCGGGATCTATCCAGATATGCAATCTGGGCGGCTGCGGCTCTTCGGCGCAGGTCACGGCAAGCGGGGATGATGTCGGCGGCCTGGTGGGCTATGCGTATGGTCTCAATCGCATTCAAAATTGTTTTTCAACCGGAGATGTTTCCGGCCAGGATTATGTAGGCGGATTTGTCGGTGAATCGTTTGATTCCGTGATGGTCCATTGTTATTCCGCGGGCGCCGTAACCGGTACGGGAAGTGAAGTCGGCGGTTTTTGCGGATTCAATGAAGTGGATTTTTTACCTGATGCGCCCTCCTCGTTAAATTGTTTCTGGGATGTTCAAACCAGCAATCAAACCGAGAGTGCATTGGGAACCGGGATGCCGACTGCGGAAATGAAGAACCTGCCGATGTTCCTGGCCGCCGGCTGGGATTTTGTTGACGAAATCGCCAACGGACGCAACGAGGACTGGGCCATTCCTGCCGGCGGCGGGTATCCGGTGCTTTGGTATCAGCTTCCGACCGCCCCGTCTCTGCCGACTTTCGCAGGGGGCAATGGAAGCCAGGCCGATCCTTATCAGATTGAAACCCTCGACCAGTTCAACAGCATCGGCCACCGCACACCTCTGATGGATAAGCATTTTCAGCTCATGAATGATCTCGATTTTGCCGGGCAGACTTTCGTTCCCATTGCGGATGGTCCGCATATGTTTATGGGGACCCTGGACGGAAACGGACAGACCCTCAAAAATGCAGAAATTTCCATCCCGGAATATCACTGCAACATGGGCATTGTTGGCAGTCTCTACACAGGCCGGATCATGAATTTAACATTAAAAAACACCGTATTCTCTGCCGAGTATGCGCAAACACTGGGTTCTCTGGCAGGCAAAAATCGCTCCGGAAAAATTGAAAATTGCAGCAGTATTCAGGCAGATGTGTCAGGCCAATGGTCAGTGGGCGGCCTGGTGGGTGTGAATACCCGGTATGCTGAACTTTCAAACTGCGTTGTTTCGGGTCGTGTGGAAGCTGTGAACATTGTCTCAATCCTTGGTTTCGGAGCCGGAGGACTGGTTGGAGAAAACAGTTGGTGGTCTGTGATCGAAACCAGCGGCGCATGGGCCGACCTAACCGGAGAGGACCTCTATTTGGGGGGGCTTGTCGGAAACGCAATTCTTGGGGGACAGTTTACGGATTGCTATGCCCGCGGAACGGTTATCTCCACCGATGACTTACCGACCGGCGGTCTGATCGGAAGGTCTACGGGAAATCTTTCTTACACGCAGTGTTATGCCGCCTGCCGGATAACAGTTCCTGCCGAAACCACGGCAGTCGGAGCGGTATCCGGTTCAGAGAGCAGAGATCATATTTATCAGGATTGCTTCTATGACAATGAAATCAACCCCGGCCTGTCCGGGTTCAGGACCGGCGAAATTGCCGGAGCGGAAGGGAAAACAACCGCTGAAATGAAGACGGCGTTGACCTACGAATCGGCGGGCTGGGATTTCGAAGACCTTTGGACGATCTGCGAAGGCACAAACTATCCGCGATTTCAGCAGCAGATATTACCGGCCGATTTTCTCTGTCCGGACGGTGTCGGTCTGGAGGATTTCAACGTCTTTGCTTCCGAATGGCTCATGAATAATCCGAATTTGCTCAGCGATTTGGCCCCTGCGCCCAATGGCGACGGCCGGGTGGACTTGCCGGACCTTATGACCTTCGTGGAATACTGGCTGCAGGGAGTCGAATTCTAAAAAATCCGGTTATTCGGCAAACCCGTATTTGCCGACCAGCTTGACAAAGCGGCAGCCGCAAACGGTTGTTTTTCGCAATACGCCCTGCTCTTTTTTATAACTCGCCAGCCATTGTGAAACACTCTCTCCCACCGGGGCCACCAGGCATCCGCCCTCGGCCAGTTGCCGGGCCAGGGGCTCGGGCACGGCCGGCACAGCGGCCGTCAGCAAAATTCGGTCAAACTCCATCCCCTCTTCGGGCCAGCCGCCGCTGCCGTCGCCCACGAAAAACTCGACATTCTCGATGCCCAGGTTGCCCAGCGCGGCCTGCGCCCGAGCCGACAGTTCGCTGAAGCGCTCCATCGTATAGACGCGCCGGCACAGCCGGGCCAAAAGGGCCGTCTGGTAGCCCGACCCGGTGCCGATTTCCAGTACCGTCTCGGTCCCGCTCAGCTTCAGCGTCTGGGTCATCAGCGCCACAATATACGGCTGGCTGATCGTCTGGCCCAGCCCGATCGGCAATGGGTGATCCGCATACGCCTGCTCGGCGTACTCCGGCTTGACAAACAGCTCCCGCGGCAGTTGCCCCATCGCTTCGAGCACCCGCCCCTCGGTAATGTCCCGGTTCCTGAGGTTCATCTGAACCATTCGGTGCCGCTCGTCTGCATACCGATCTTTTTGATCAAAACTGACCATGCCCTCATCTTGCCTGCTTCCGGGGCATTTTGCAAACCAAATCCGGCTGAAATTGGGCTTTCCTGAAGACGCTTTCTGGGGGTATAATCCATCTATATGAACCCTTCCGTGTTGGATAAGGAGACGATCATGTCAACGACAAAACAGGTTCTCAGCATTCTGTGGATTCTCATCCTGGCCGGTTGTGTGCCCTCGCTGCATGAATTATACACCCCGGAAACCCTTGTGTTCGATCCGTCGCTGATCGGCTGCTGGGAAACGTCCGGCGGCGATCAGTGGTACTTTATCCGCCACGCCGAGAAAGATACCTATCACCTGGTTATTATGGAAAAAGAGGACAAACGAAGCGCCCTGCTGGCCCATCTGGCGGATCTCGACGGACAGCGTTACCTGGACCTGTATCCCGACGGGGATGCCGAGCTCTGTACCGGCGACTGGTACAAGTTCCACCTGCTGGGTGTCCATACATTCCTTCGGGTCGAACAGACCGATCCCAACCTGGTTCTGGCGGTCATGCAGCCGGATGCCGTGGAGGAACTGCTCGAGAAGAAGCCGACCCTGATCAAACACGAGGTCGTCGATGACCGTGTGGTGCTGACCGGTTCGCCTTATCAGCTACAGGCCTTTTTGAAAAATCCCGAAGTACCACGGCAACTTTTTTCCGATCCCACTCATCTGACCCCGTGCAGACCCTGAATTGAGGCGGATTGACAATCTGAAGAATCTGCTGCCATCGGAAGGCCGCCGCTATATTGCCGCCCAGCCGGATGGTGTTTATCAGTAATTCTAATTCTTTTCTTGACCCTCTTATCCTAACCCTCTATAATCAGGCAGATCAACACCACGGGGCGATTGTTTCGCTGTAATACGTATATTATCAACTCAACGAGTCGGTATATCACCTATGAAAAACGAACAAAAAGCAAAGAACATCAGGTTTATTCATACTCTCGATCAGATAGAGGGACTGCCGCCGGAGCAGAAAAAAGACCTGGCTCAAACGGAGCAGACCTATCGTTTTTATGCGAATGATTACTATTTGTCGCTGATCCACTGGAATGACCGGCATGATCCGATCCGCCGTCTGATTATTCCCGATCCCGGCGAACTCGAGAGGTGGGGCGATTTTGATCCTTCCGGCGAAGTTACTTTTACCGTCATGCCGGGCGTTGAACACAAGTATCCGTCCACAGCGCTGCTGCTGGTCAGCAATGCCTGCGGCGGGATCTGCCGATACTGTTTTCGCAAACGCGTATTCATCAGCTCGCAGGGAGAGATTTTAAAAGACCTGCCGGCGGCCGCGGCCTACCTCAGAGACCATGCGGAAATTACCAATGTGCTATTGACCGGGGGCGATCCGCTTGCGCTGGCGACCGGCAAACTCGAACTTATCCTCGATGCCCTGCTGCCTATCGAACACATTCGAATCATCCGCATCGGCAGCAAGATGCCCGCCTTTAATCCGTTCCGGATTACTGAAGATCCGGCCCTGGCTGAGCTGATTGTTCGAGCTCAGAAATGCGGGAAAAAAATATATATCATGACGCACTTCGATCACCCGCGGGAACTGACCGGCGAGGCGATGGAGGCGATTGCCTGTCTGCGGCGAGCCGGTGCGGATCTGGCCAATCAGACGCCGATCATTGCCGGCATCAATGACGATCCTGCCGTGCTGGCGGAACTGTTCAGGCAGCTTTCCTTCGCAGGGATTGCCCCGTATTATATCTTTCAGTGCCGTCCGGCCTCCGGCAATAAACACCTGGCCGTGCCCATCGAAACAGGATATGAAATTTTTGAGCAGGCCTGCTCTCAAGTCTCCGGACTGGCTAAGCGGGCGCGGTTCGTGATGTCTCACATCACCGGGAAAATTGAGATCGTCGGACTGGATGCGGCCTGTGTTTATATGAAATATCACCGGGCCGCCGAAGAGGAGACCAGCGGCCGGTTTTTTGTGTGCGGCCGCAATCCGGATGCGTATTGGCTGGACGATTACGAGACGTTTTCAACCCCTCACACGCCGGCGAAGTACCCGGCTTACGGCCCGGAATAACCGGACTGGCTACCGCTTCAGCGCCGCGTCCTTTTGCAGAGCTGTTTGCGTCTGGGCCTCTCGAAACGCCGCGAGTTTTGCCGCCAGGTCCGCATCACTCAGGGCCAGTATCTGGAGGGCAAAGACCGCGGCATTTTTTGCGCCGGCCCGGCCGATTGCCATGGTCGCCACGGGCACTCCCGGCGGCATCTGGACCGTACTGAGCAGGGCATCGAGCCCCATCGGTCCTTCTTTGGCCGCCAAGGGGACTCCAATGACGGGCCGGGTTGTCTGGGCCGCCAGCGCTCCGGCCAGGTGAGCGGCCATCCCCGCGGCAGCAATGATGACCTTCACTCCCCTTTCGGCCGCTGTGCGGGCAAATTCGCCGGCGGCCGCAGGGGTGCGATGCGCCGACAAAATCCGCACCTCCGGCTCGATTTCAAATGCCCGGAACTGATCTATGCAGGATTTCATCACCTCCAGGTCGCTGTCTGAACCCATGACCACCGCTACGGGGGATTGCCTGGCCGTATTCATCATTGTTTTCCTCGAAAAAAACGTTCCGATTGAACCTTGATCTTTCGTACAATATAGATACTATAGTGGTTTCATAGAAAAAACGCAAGCGGAGGATTTGCCATGACTCGAAGACCGGCCGTTGCAGGACAGTTTTACGCGGGAACCCGACCCGGCTGCCTGGCAGAGCTGGAGCAGTGCATCCCTTCAGGGCCCCTGTCCGCCGATCTGCCCCATCCCATTGTCGCAGGCATCGTGCCGCACGCCGGCTGGGTCTTCAGCGGCGATCTGGCCGCAACGGTCTTTCAGGCCATTCGGCAGGTCCATAAAAAAGTGGATACCTTCCTCGTTTTCGGCGCCGCTCATCGCTATTTTAACGGGCATGCCGTCGTCTATGACAAGGGAGCCTGGGAGACTCCGCTGGGTCTGATGAAAATCGACGAGCCGCTGGCCGAACAATTGATTGAGCTCGGGGCCATTGCCGATCCGGACGCCCACCAGTCCGAACACAGCATCGAAGTGCAGGTGCCGTTTATGCAGTACCTGTTTCCCGACGCCAAACTGGTTCCCGTCATCGTCCCGGTTTATGGATTCGATCACAGTTTCGGAACGAAGGTTGGCCAATTGATTAATTCCCTCGACCCCAAAAAAATTGTCTGCATCGGCTCCACGGACCTGACCCATTACGGCCCTCGCTACGGATTCTGCCCTGAAGGTACCGGGTCCGAGGCGCTGACCTGGGCTCACCAGGTCAATGATATGGAATTTATTCATCACGCCCTGGCGATGGATGCCGAGCATATTGTTCGGATTGCCGAAGAAAAACAAAACGCCTGCGGGCCGGCCGCCGTGGCCACCACCATCGCGGCCGCTAAAGCCATGGGGGCCGTACGCGGCGTTCTCCTTGGGCATACCACCAGCAGCCAGGTCATGAAAGAACGATACCGCCAGCACAGCGAAGATTCGGTTGGCTACGCAGGCATCGTTTTTTAAAGGAATTCAGCCGTCCTTAGCACTTCCCGCAAACCTTTCATTTTGAAGGTTAAACGCTGAATCCGTCGATTTTCGTCTCATTTGACCGGGAGAGTGGGAGTTTTTTGGGCCCCTGCAATAAGTGCCCTTTTCAAGTCGTCTATACGGGTAGAACAGGTAACCTTTTTTTGGAAAGGGAAAATCATGAAACGCACAATGATTCTTCTGATGGCGGCGGCTGCGATCGCCTGGAGTACGATGCTTTACGCTGAAGACAAGGCCCCTGCACCCAAAGCCCGGCGAACACAAATGCAGGATCCGCCGCAGCACATGCAGCGATGGATTGAACGCATCAATAAGGCGTATGAAGAAAAGGATTTCCGGAAAATCAATCAATTGGTTAAACGGTACGCCAGCACCCTTCAAAATCAACAGGCGCCGAATGCGGCCGGCCGAGGCATGCGCCGACAGGGTGATATCGACCGGCCGAGAGCCCAGCAGCCCCCCGTGCAACAGCGGCAGTTTCGACAGCGAAGGCCCGGCCTCGATGGCAAAGCGGCTCCGCAGGAGGGTTTGCGCCGGGACAAGGGACGAATGCGGCAATGGGATGATCAGGCCAACCGGCCGAAAGCCCGGGCCATGCAGCGAGGCAGGCGTCCGGATGCCACCTGGCATCGTCCCGAACGGCACATGGGGCAGCGGCCGTTTGACATGCAGGGCCCCCGGGGCCGATGGCCGGGTTATACAGGGCCTTATGCAAGACAACGCGGTTTTGCTCCGCCGCATTTCGGGGGAATGAATCAACCGCCGGTGGACCGACAGTTTAGAAACAGGTCTTTTGGTCAGTTTGGACGGCCGGGTTTGGGGCCTGATTTCCAGCCGCAAAGGCGATGGGGAAGACCGTGGGAAAACAATTTCTGGTCAGACGACTTCTAATCGAAAAACCACAACCCCTCCACAGTACGAAAGCCCGCCTAAATCCGGCGGGCTTTTTTTATGGATTCAGACCAGAAGGGGACAAAAAAGAGGGAAAATATAAATCAAATAAAGGCGGGAAATAAGAAAAAAGCAAGTGTTCCATTTACTTGCCCGGCGGGCCGCGACCTAACGCCTCCATGGGTACCCGACACGGGTCATCAAGATCTTCTTCTCTCGGCGGCATAGTGTATTTCCTAAAATTTAGTGGAAAGTCCTCGTTTCTTCATCCACAAAAAATATAAAAAATAAAGCCGCCGTATCCAAATCGAAGCAGGGAGAAAAACAATCTTTTTTGGATTCGGCGGACCTCGCCCCCAATGGGATTTCAGCGGTGGCCGGCAGGTTCGGGCGGCTGGGAAGGTGTCTTTTTTCATTTTTTATATCCTCATCTTTTGAAAACAGGGTTATTATTTTGCTTATGATGGCATTATTGTTCCCGAAAAAGTCGTCTCTTTAGGTATCCGGCGGGCCTCGTGCCCCTTCCACGGCCAGTGTAATTTCAGTTCTGTTCTTCATTGTGATCATTCGTTTAACCCCCAGATTTTCAAATTGATCATACAGGCATAAGTATACACGAAAGGGGAAGTCAGATCAAGAAAATATTAAGTAGATGTAAAGATTTGATGAAAATATATAAATATAATGGCTATTTAAGCTCTTGTTGTGATATTATAGGACATTAAGATCGGGAAATTTCTTATTGAGCGATATTTTTTGCCAATGAAAATCCCCGCGTTGGAGAGGATTGTGCCCTTATTCCTTATTTTTCGTATTCCTGTGGCGGATACATAAATTCCGGCATCCGCCGGGGTTTTCCGTCCGCCCCCACACAGGCCAGAATACTGCTTCCTTCGGCCAGCATGACCCCGGTATTCTGCCGGGTCAGCCGATAGGAATGTTCAACGCGGGCATTGGTGATCCGTGAGCACAGGGTCAGCAGGTCCAGTTTTTCATCATAAAACGCAGGGCGGCGATATTTCACGGCCAGCTCGGAAACGACAAAATAAATGCCGTTTTTTTCGAGTTCACTGTAGGCCAGCCCATTGACCCGCAGCAGCTCGGTTCGGCCCATTTCAAACCACACCGGGTAGACGGTATGATGAACCACGCCCGCCTGGTCCGTTTCGCTGTAACGCGGAATAATCGTGATCGTATGCTCTGAAATCTTTGTACAGTCCGGAAATTGCGTCAATTCCGGCTCTGGATAATCATCCGCTCTTGGCTTTACTCGCATCGTCTTCTTTCTATGTCTGATAAAAACAGAAGTCTTACTCGATGGAATACTGTATCACAAAGAGCCTCTTTTTCAAGAATAGTCCGATAAAAATCTCCGCTTTAAAAACAGCAGACAACAATAATTTTGACCAGCCAAAGGTTTATACAAAGTATTTTTTGCCGCCTTCCTTATAGGTCTTATTTCGTGACCGCCAGCGCATCCAGATTGGGGCCCTGATCGATAGAGGCGACTTTCACGAAGTTGCCGCCCTTTTTAAACACAGCCCTGGTGTCAATGGTTTTCCAGTTCGTCCAGCCGCCGGTCGAGCTGAAATTCAGCAGGCCGGCATCCAGTCCATTAATATACAACCGACAAGGACGGTTTCCGGCTGCCGCGTATCGAAACGTGAGCTTATATTCACCGGCCTGATCCGCCAGGACGTTATCCCATTCAATATAACTGCCCGCCCCGCCGAAATCGGCGAACCCCGTTCCCTGATACCCGTCCTGGTTATTGGCCTTGGTGCATTCAACCATTTGAGCGTCTTCCGCTTCGTAGATATCTCCGTCCATCTTGGAAGCCACCGCCGCGGCGGCGGCATTTTCACGGTGCGGATAATAAATCTCGCCCCCGGCGCCCAGGTCTTTAATTCGAAGGTTTTGGAACTGATAGACCAGGCCTTTCTCTCCATGATGCTGAATGCCGATATGGCCCTTTAGATCCATTCCATCATAAACATCCGTCGTCAGCGTATCATTTACATAAATCTGAATATGCCGGCCCACACAGACGATCCGGAATTTGTTCCATGCCCCCTGCTTATAGCAGTCTCCGGCCCGCTTGCGGAAGGCCGCGATCGAAGCGTCGGTCTCGGCCGGGTCGGAGGCCTGATCCCTGTTGGGCGAGATAAACCATTTCCTTCGCCCTTCATCATAGAGACCGCCGGACCACTTTCGATCCGCCGTATCCACCTCGGCCTGATAGCCCCAGACCCGGTTTTTTTCTTTCTGGCAGCGGAACATGAAGCCGGAGTTCCCCTGGTTTTCAGGCATCTTAATCTCGCCTTCAAACACAAAATTGGCATATTCCTTTTTGGTCACCAGAAACCATTTGCCTTTTTCCGAAGACAAGCTCACGATCCCTTTTTTGTATTCAGCTCGGCCCCATTCATACGGATTTTCCCATTTACTGAGGGATTTGTCCGTAAACAGCGGCTCCCATTCGACCTTCTCGGGCTTTTGTATGCGTGAGACCTTAGAGGCCGAGAGGGTATATTTGTCATAGGCCTTCCAGCGGTCCCGTACCTGAGGGCCGGTGAGCATTTTGTTCGCTTCCGGATGATTGGTGATCTTCATGGCCGCCGCATCGTACTGCAGCAGTCCGCCGAAACGCTGTCCGATACAGCCCAGGCACAGCATTTCCGCCAGCGGAGCTGCCACCTCAAAAGGCGAATTGACTTTTTCAATCCCCTGGCAGGCATTCAGGAAGTTGTGATAATGATCCGACAGATTCCCTTCCGGCCCGGGCAACTTGTCTTCTTTTTCCAATTGCTCGAGCCGGTCATTCATTTCAAAATGATACCGGGCGCCGTGGCTGGTGCCGGTCACCACGGCATTATCCAGGTACACCATTGATCCGATGGGAACCAGGTCTTTCGGATAACCGGCCGGTTTGGACGGCAGGTTGCCCTGGCCGTCATACCATCTCAATTCCACCGGCGGCATCTCCCCGCGTGCCCGGAATTTAAAGGTAATCACAGAGCCCTGCGGATAATACAGATTGTTCGGATCAATCAGCCGGGTGCTGATCTCATACGGCTGGCCCAGCTTTAGATAACGGTGGAACGCATCCAGGACATGCGCCCCCCAGTCCCCCATAGCCCCGCAGCCGAAGTCAAACCAGCATCGCCAGTTTCCGTCGATCAGTTTGTCGCTGTACGGCCGGAAGGGACGACGAGAGAGCCACTGGTCCCAGTCATAGCCGGCCGGCGGAATCGCCTCCGGGTATTCGGTAATTGTCCAGCCGTGCCAGCGTCGGCTTTTTGTCATCCAACTGTCAATCCGCCTGACGTTTTTGATTAGTCCGGCCTCCACCCATTGACCAAACTGGATCGTCCCGAAACCGGAGTGCCCCTGGTTTCCCATTTGCGTTACAACGTTTGTTTTCCGAGCGATCTTGTCCAGCAGACGGCATTCATAGACGTTCTGAGCCAGCGGTTTTTCCACATACACATGCTTGCCCAGCAGCATGGCGTGCATCACCATTGGAAAATGGGCATGGTCCGGCGTCCCGATGATCACCGCATCGATTGTATCGTGCCGTTTCTCGAACATCTCGCGATAGTCCGTAAAGCACGGAACCTCCGGAAATCCTTTCATTCGATCGTCATGGGACATAAACAGCACATCGGCAAAGGCCACATACTCGACCTGGTCCGTATGGCTTTTAAAGGCGTCCAGCAACTGGCCTCCCCGGTTAAAGACGCCGATCTGGGCCAGCCGGATCTTTTTGCCTTTCGGGATGATTCGCGGGGGATACAATGGCTTGATATTCTTTCCGGCCGCAAACAGTCCGCCCGGACTGAACATCAGGATCGGCGGTGTCCACAAGATGGTTTTCAACATCGTCCGACGCGATAAATCGATTTTTTCAACCATTGTAAAACTCCTTTTTATAGATTGTTAAGCATATCCTTATGGTCTCGCCTAATCTAACATAACTTCCTATTGTACCAAGCCCCAGACAAATATACCAGAAATGTTAAACGTTCATCCATTCCTACTTACTTTGCAGTGCACAGGTACGCCCAGACAAGCCCCAGAGGCGCCCAAGGTAATTTTTGACACAAAAGCGCATGAAAAAGGCCAGCCGTAACCGACTGGCCTGCATGGGTTTATATCAAATGGCGGGGGGAGGATTCGAACCTCCGACCTCCGGGTTATGAGCCCGACGAGCTACCAGACTGCTCTACCCCGCGTTCAGTTTTCTCTCTTCTTATATCATACAAACGGACTAAACACAACTCCTTCTATAGCCGATTTTTAGAGTTTTTGTCGAATTTTCTCGGCCAGCTTTTCGGCTTTTCCCTCCGGGTATTCATAATGATCCCACTTTTTGAGTACTCCGTCTCCGGGATTTCGCGGAATAATATGAAAATGAACATGATCCACAATCTGTCCGGCCGCCCTGCCGTTATTACATAATATATTGTACCCTTCGGATCCGGCGGCCTGCTGAACCGCCTTGGCAATGGTTTGCAAACGGCAAACTAAATTGGCCAGAATGTCCGGATCGCATTCATCCAGCGTCCCGAAATGACGCTTCGGGACGACCAATGTATGCCCGTCACTGATTGGGCGAATATCCAAAAACGCCAAGACTTCTTCATCCTCGTAGACTTTGACGCTCGGAATCTTTCCGGCCGCAATCTGACAAAAAATGCAATCCATTCCGATCTCCCGGACTGCTGAACCCTAAAAAAGAAAGACGGATCGCAGACAATCCGTCTTGTTTGATCTTTTCGACCTTACTTTTTGCTTTTTTCGGAAGCTTTGCTTTCCTGCTCCACCAGTTGCAGCAGAACGAGCTGTCCGCCATCGCCGAGACGCCGCCGGGCCAGCTTGATAATCCGCGTATATCCGCCCGGCCGATCCAGATACCGGGGACCGATCTCGCTGAACAGTTTTCCGATTACGGTTCCGGATTTGACCATCCGGCCGTCTTCCTCCTTATAGATCGCCCGATTATTCAGCAGCCGAATCGCCCGCCGGCGAGCCGGCAGGGTACCCTTCCTGGCCAGTGTAATGAGCTTTTCAGCAAATCCGCGCACCTCTTTGGCTTTTTCAAGGGTCGTCGAAATCGTCTCATGCTCAAACAGCGAAGCCGCCAGATTTCGACGCAGAGCCAACCGGTGTTCACTGGTTCGATTTAATTGTCTTCCCGCTATACGATGCCGCATGGATACTCACCTCAATTTCTATTCTTCATCAACGCCTACATATCCGTCATGCCGAGGGTCAATCCCATATCGGCAAGCTTCCGGCGCACTTCACGCAAACTGGTTTTTCCAAAACTTCGTATTTTCAGCAAATCCGCCTCGGTCATTGTCGCCAATTGGCCGACCGTCTGAATGTTGTTGGATTCGAGGCAGTTGCTGGATCGCACGGTCAACTCCAGCGATTCAATCGGCATCGCCAGTTTGGCCGCCAGTTCTTCATCAATCGGCTTGACCTCCGTTTCCTCTTCCGGAGTTTCCTCCTGGACGGTTTCCTGGCCCAACTGGTCATACTGCACAATGGGGTTAATGTATTTTCGAAGGATCTTGCCCGCCTCGACCAGGGCCATTTCGGGAGTCACGGTCCCGTCCGTCCAGATTTCAAGGATCAGCTTGTCATAATTGGTTCGCTGTCCCACGCGGGTATCCTCGGTTTTATACCGAACCCGAAGGACGGGCGAATAAATTGCGTCCACCTCAATGCGGCCGACCTCCTGGTCAAAGCGGTCTCCCTCGGCGATCCGCTCGGCCGCAGGGGAATAGCCGCGTCCGCTGCCGACTTCCATCTCCATCTCAAATTTGACGTTTTCCGTCAGCGTCGCCAGCACCAAATCCTTATTAACGATCTCAATGGAAGGACTCGATTCAATCATGCCCGCCGTCACCGGACCGGCCTGGGAGGCATTGACTGTCATAATCCCATGGCCGGCGCCCTGGGCACGGACGATAAGCTTTTTGACATTCAGCACAATATCGGTGACATCTTCCATCACCCCCGGAATCGACGTAAATTCGTGATCGACATTCGAGAGTTTGATGGACTCCACGGCGCTGCCCTCCAGTGACGAGAGCAGAATGCGACGCAGACTGTTTCCGATGGTCGTTCCAAATCCTCGCTCGAACGGCTCAATGACAAACCGTCCGTACTGATTCGTAGACACCTCCGGGTCTTTTTCGACCCGCGTAGGCAGTTCCAAACCTCTCCAGGTTATTCTCATAAAAGGCCTCCCAGGGTTTGGGCGAATGTTCTCAGTGTTTTTCTTCGGGCCGGTTGCAGAAGAAGAAACACTCTCTGGAATTCGCCCCAATACCGAAACGTTTCTTTATCGTGAACAAAACTCCACAACCAATTGTTCTTCCACCGCCAACTGCACATCTTCCCGCGTCGGCAGCGAAACCACCGTGGCCGCCGGCTTGGACGGATCCAGTTGCAGCCATCCCTGTACCTGATAATTGGGATTGGCCTCTAACTGGGCCTTGACCGCTTTTCTCGAACGGTCCGAGTTTTTGAGGGTAATCTTGTCGCCGATTTTGACGGTGATATCCGCCACATCCACGCGACGGCCGTTCAGGTAGATATGCCCATGAGCAATCAACTGTCGAGCGGCTTTCCGAGACGGTGCAAAATTCAGCTTATAGACTACATTATCCAAACGCCGCTCGAGCAATTCGAGCAGGGTTCGTCCGGTATTTCCCTTCTTGCGAACGGCCTCGCGGAAAAAGCTCATAAACTGCTTTTCGAGCAGCCCGTAATACCGTTTGACTTTTTGTTTTTCACGCAGGCGGACTCCGTGTTCGCTGTGACGTCCGCGGCGCCAGCCGTGCATGCCGGGCGCCATGCTTCTCTCCCGGCGTTCAATCGAACATTTGGCCGTCTCGCAGCGGGTTCCCTTTAACATCAGTTTCATCCCCTCGCGACGGCATTGCCGACATGTCGGTCCAAGATAACGTGCCATTTCTTTGGTTTTCCCTTTATTCTGTAACTGAATTCAGTTCATTTCCGCGATTAGACCCGGCGGCGTTTACGGGGCCGGCAGCCGTTGTGCGGAATCGGGGTTACATCTTCAATCGAAGCGATTCGCAGACCCGCCTGCTGAATCGCCGAGATCGCCGATTCGCGCCCGGATCCGGGCCCCTTGACCCGGATTTCCACCTCCCGCAGACCGCTGCGCATGGCGGTTCGGGCCGCTTTCTCGGCCGCCCTCTGGGCGGCAAACGGCGTGCTTTTGCGAGAGCCTTTAAAGCCCACACTGCCGCCGGAGTCCTGACAGATCGCATCCCCGTCCATATCCGTTATGGTTATCAGGGTATTGTTAAACGTGGCGGTAATGTAGACGACTCCCCGAACCACATTCTTTTTGACTTTTCGTTTCGTACTTTTTGCCATAAGGTCACAATTCCTCGACTGAGTAAGGTTAACGGCACATTACCGCATTTCCTTGACGCCCTTCTTGCCGGCCACGGTCTTCTTCTTTCCTTTGCGGGTTCGGGCATTGCTCTGTGTCTGCTGCCCCCGGACCGGAAGCCCTCTCCGATGACGAATCCCCCGGTAGCAGGCGATATCCCGCAGCCGGGCGATATCCTGAGAGACTTTTCGGCGAAGCTGCCCTTCCACCACAAAATCCCGGTCAATGATCTGACTGATCCGGCTGACTTCATCTTCCGAAAGTTTCCCGGCACGGACATGCCCCTCCACTTTGGCTTCCTCAAGAATCCGGCAGGCGCAATACCTCCCGATTCCGTGAATGTAGGTCAATGCGATCCACGTCGGCTTATTATTTGGAACATCCACTCCAACGATACGCGGCATACTGACTCCTGTACTTTATAAATTCCCGGGTTTCAATTCTCAGCCCTGGCGCTGTTTATGACGCGGGTTGGCTGAACAGATCACGCGCAGCACCCCTTTGCGCCGGACAATCTTGCAGTTTTCACAAATTCGTTTTACGGAACTTCGTACTTTCATAATCTCACCATCTGCTTTGCTTTCACAGGTTAACTTCGCAATACAATACGGCCCCGCGACAGATCATAGGGGCTCATTTCCACAGTCACCGTATCGCCCGGCAGAATCCGGATAAAATGCATACGCATTTTTCCGGACACATGCGCCAGAATCTGGTGCCCATTCTCCAACTCCACGCGAAACATCGCGTTCGGCAGGGCTTCAACGACTTTTGCTTCCAGTCTGATCGCGTCTTTTTTGGCCATAATGCCTTTGTATTTCTTTTCTATCTGTCTTTCGCCGGGCGATGTCTCACCCGGTTAACACTTCACAGCCGCCCTCGACCACCGCAATAGTATGCTCAAAATGAGCCGAATGCCGCCCGTCGCGGGGAACAACGGTCCAGCCGTCCTTGAGCGTGCGAACCGCCGAGCGGCCCATATTGACCATGGGCTCAACGGCCAGGACCATGCCTTCCTTCAGCACAATATCCTCTCGCAGGAGCTCCCGGCTGACAAAATTCGGCACCTTTGGCTCCTCATGCATCTCTCTGCCAATGCCGTGGCCGACGTAATCCCGCACCACCGAAAATCCCGCCTCCCTCGCACAGGCCTCCATCTCCGCGGCAATCCGGCTCCACTTCATACCCGGAGCCATTTGCTCGACGGCCATTTGCAACATCGCCTGTGTCACATCCATCAGTTTCTGATGCCGGGCATTGACAGCGCCGATGCCGAGCGTAAAGGCCGCATCTCCGCAATACCCGTTCAGTTTGGCGCCGAAGTCAACGCTGATCAGATCCCCGTCTTTCAGGATCACCTTCGGCGACGGAATCCCGTGCACAAGTTGTTCATTGACCGAGGCACAGATCGCTCCGGGAAACGGCCGGCCGCCATAGGGATTGGGGACTCCTAAAAAAAGCGGAATCGCCCCGGCCTCTTCCGTAATTCGGCGAGCCGTCGCATCCAGCGAAGCCGTGCTGACTCCGGCCTTTGCTTCCTGTTTCAGTTTTGAAAGAACCGCCGCCACAACCTGTCCGGCCCGGCGCATCATTTCCATTTCTCGACGGCTTTTAAGTATAATCGCCATGTCGAGCCAACTCAGACATCCAGGCCCTCCAGGGCCTTAAAAACCGCATTCGTAACGGCGTCAATCGGCTGATTGGCATCGATCTGTAGAATCGAGGCCTGCCGCTTCTGATAATAACCAAGCACCGCCGCCGTCTGCTCGTGATATGTTTTCAGCCGGTTGGAAACCACTTCCGGCGAATCGTCTTTTCGCTGCACGAGCGGGCCGCATCCGTTATCGCATTGCCCTTCGGTTGCCGGTTTCAAATTCACCACGTGATACACCGCTCCGCATTTGGGACAACTCCGCCGGCCGGTCATCCGGTCCAGAATCGCCTCATCGGGCACTTCGAGCGAAACGACCGCGCTGATCGTCTCGCCGGCCTTATTCAGGGCCTCATCCAGTCCCTCGGCCTGAGCTACAGTCCGGGGAAATCCGTCCAGCACATACCCGCCGGAAGCTTTTTTGATCGCCCCGATCATCATATCAATGATCAGATCATCCGGAACCAGCCCGCCGGTATCCATAAAATGCTGGGCTTTTCTTCCCAGTTCGCTGTCGGCGGCCCGTTCCGCGCGAAGAATATCGCCGCTGGAAAGATGAGCCAGTCCATACCGGTCAACAATCCGTTTGCACTGGGTGCCTTTGCCGGCACCGGGCGGTCCGAGCAGGATTAACTTCAATATCGAGCTCCTTTAATGCGGCCGGCGGATGAGAAACCCTCATAGTTCCGCATCAGCAGGTTCGCTTCAATCCGCTGGACCAGGTCCAGCGACACACTGACTACAATCAGCAGCCCCGTTCCGCCAAGGAACGAGGAGACCATATAATCGACACCGAACAACTGGGTCACCACGCTGGGCACCACGGCGATAATCGCCAGGAACGAGGCCCCGAAAAACGTGATTCGAATCATCACGGTCTCCAGGTACTCGGCCGTGCGGTGGCCCGGCCGCAGACCGGGAATAAAACTGCCCCGATCACGCAGATTTTTGGCCATATCCTTCGGCTGAAACTGCACGGTCGTCCAGAAATAAGCAAACACGAAAATCATCAGGATATAGACCACATTGTAAGTATAAGCGCTCGGCGTGAAGGCCTGCATAATCATCTGCATAATCCGGGACCCGCCCAGGACTTCGATCCGGGCCAGTTGCTGCATGATAATCGGCGGAAACATCATCAGGGACGAGGCGAAGATAATCGGCATCACGCCGCCGTGGTTGACCCGCAGCGGCAGATAATGCCGGGCACCGCCGTACATCCGGTGGCCCCGCATCTGCTTGGCCTGCTGAATCGGGATTCGCCGCTGGCCCTGGGTAATCAGGATGGCACCGGCGACTACTGAGACAAACGCCAAAATCAGGAACAGGATGGTCAAAATCCCGTAGGTTCCCGGTTCCGGCATGACACGCAGATCCGTCTTCTCAATCACCTGTAAAATCGCGGCCGGCATCCGCGCCAGAATTCCCGCCATAATAATCAGACTGATTCCGTTGCCGATCCCGTATTCATCAATCTGTTCACCCAGCCACATCAGAAAAACCGTCCCGGCCGTCATTCCCAGTACCCCCATGAGAATCGCCCGGATGTGCATGCCGGGATAGGTATACCCATCCAGCGCCGCCATCCGCATAAACATCAGTGACTGGACAATACATAAAGGCACCGTCAGGTACCGTGTGTACTCCTGTATCTTTTTTTGGCCGCTGGCGCCTTCCTGCCGCAGTTTCCGCAGCGGCGGATAAATCTCGCCCAGCAACATCAGGATAATGGACGCCGAGATATAGGGCATAATGCCCAGTCCGAACAAACTGCTCTGTTCGAGCGTCCCGCCGGTAAACATCTGAAGCGTTTCGGCCGCACGGCCCAGCGGCGATTCCTTGTCACGGCTGGCCGCCTGCTTGGTGATCTGCTCCTGGTCAAAGCCGGGAACCGGAATATGAAAGCCGATCCGGTAAATACACAGCAGCGCAACCGTAAACAGGATCTTGTTTCGAAGATCCGGAATCTTAAATATATTGGCAACTGTTCCAAACATATCGTCAGTCCTTCCGTGCTTGCCTATCAGGCCATTACCTGCACCGTTCCGCCGCAACCGGATATTTTCTGTTCGGCGCTCTTGCTGAATTTATGCGCCGAAACCTTCAATTTCTTGGTCAATTCCCCGTCGCCGAGGATTTTCACTCGACTGCTGCCGCTGTGGACCAGTCCCGCCCCGGCCAGTTCGCCGATTCCCACCGAGGAGCCGTCCGTAAACGCTCGCTCCAACTGAGAGACATTGACAATTTCATACCGTATCGCGTACCGGGCGTTATTAAAACCCCGCTTGGCAAGCCGACGAAACAGGGGCATCTGTCCGCCTTCAAAGGCCAGATGCACCGAAAACCCGGCCCGGCTGCCGTCGCCTTTATGGCCGCGGCCGGCGGTTTTGCCCTGGCCGCTGCCCCGGCCCCGGCCCACCCGTTTTCGTTTTTTGTTCGCTCCGACTATCGCTGTTATTTCATTGCTCAGCATATTTACACTCACCACCTTTTCACAGGTTCGACCTCGACCCCGCGGATCGATTCGACGGTTTCCTGATCCCGCAACTGCAGCAGCCCGTCCATGACCGCCTTGACCACATTTTTCGCCGAGCGGCTGCCGTTGATCTTTGTCAGCACATTCCGCACTCCGGCATACTCGAGCACCGCCCGGGCGCTGGAGCCGGCAATGACGCCCGTCCCCGGACTGGCCGGCACCATCGTAATCTGCGTGGCCCGGCACTTGCCGACGACCTCGTGCGGAATGGTTGCCCCGATCACCGGCACCTGCACCAGATTTTTCTTGGCATCCTTGACGGCCTTCTCGACGGCCGGGGGCACCTCATTGGCCTTGCCGTAGCCGATTCCGACTGTGCCGCTTCGGTCGCCAACCACGACCAGGGCCGAAAAGCTGAACCGCCGTCCGCCCTTGACCACCTTGGCATTCCGAAACACCTTGACCACTGTATCTTCCAGCGGCTGCTCGCCTTGCATTGCTATTCTGTCTTCAGCCAACTTGCTTCTCCGTTTCTGAAGGTCCGTTGCTTGCCATCCGCGGCCCGCTTAAAACACCAGGCCCGCTTCTCGTGCCGCATCCGCCAGCGCCTTGACGCGGCCGTGATATTTATACCCGTTCCGATCAAAGCAGACCGCCTTGATCCCGATATCCATCGCCTGCTTGGCCAGCGCCGTCCCGACCGCCTTGGCCGCCTCCCGGTTGCCTCCGTGCTTGACATGATCGCGCACGGTCTGCCGGCGTGTGCTCGAACAAACCAGCGTGGCCCCGGCCACATCATCAATGATCTGGGCGTAAATATGACGGCTCGAACGAAATACCGTCAGCCGCGGACGCTCCGGGGTCCCGAAGATTTTTTTCCGCGAACGGTGATTTCGTCTTTCTCTGGCTTTTTCAATTCGTTCTTTCTGCATCGCTGTTTCCTGTTATTTCCATTACCCGCCGGAAGCAAACGCCTTGCCTTCCTTGCGAGCCACATGCTCATCTGCGTATCGAATTCCCTTGCCCAGGTACGGCTCCGGCGGCTTGATTTTGCGAATCTCAGCGGCAAACTGCCCCAGGGACTGCTTGCTGGAACTGTTGAGCGTAAAGGCCGCAGGCACATCATTGCCCTTGGCCGCGGCCGTCTTGATTTCCACTTTCACGTCCTTGGGAATGGCCACTTCTGCCGGCTGGGCATACCCAACCTGAAGAATCAGTTTGCCTCCCTGTTCCTTGACATTGTATCCGGTCCCGAAGACCTGCATGTCTTTCTGGAACCCGGCCGAAACGCCCGTAACCATATTGCTTAGCAGCGCTCGTGTGGTCCCGTGCAGGGCCCGCACATGCCGATCTTCCGGCGTGGGATTGGTCACTTCAATCCGGTTGTCGGCCACCTTGACCTCTACCTCCGGTCGGCATTCCAACTGAAGCGTTCCCTTGGGTCCGGAAACCGTAACCATTTGCCCGGACCGTTCCACCTTGACGCCGCCGGGGATCTCAATCGCTTTTTTTCCTATTCGACTCATTTAGCTCACCGTACAAAGTAACTCGCCGCCTACGTGATCCCGGCGGCAGATTCGATCGCTCATTACGCCTTTACTTGTGGACACAATCACAATGCCCATCCCGTTCAGCACACGCGGCAGGTCATCGGCTCCGCAATACTGCCGGCGGCCAGGCTTGCTGGCCCGCTCAATCGTCCGAATCGCGGGGCTGCCTTCGGGCGTGTATTTGAGAAACACGCGAAGAACGCCCTGTTTCCCGTCATCAATCCGGTCAAAATCCCTGATAAAGCCTTCGTCCTTCAACACCTGTGCGATGCCTTCGCACGTCTTGGACGCCTTGATCTTGACCTGTGCCTGCCCGATACACGAGCCGTTTCGTATTCGGGTTAACATATCCGCAATCGGATCACTCAAGCTCATGAATTACTCCAGTTCCATTCAAACGTTCCGCCGGTTTACCAGCTTGCTTTCTTTACTCCCGGAATCTTGCCTTCGTTGGCCATCTTCCGAAAACAAATACGGCAAATTTTGAATTTACGATACACCGCACGGGCCCGGCCGCAGATTTCACAGCGCGTGTACCCGCGACTTCGATACTTTGGTTTTTCTTTAACTTTATTTTCCAGCGCCTTGGTGGACATACCTTACTCCGATCAGTTCCCTTTGTCGAGGCCGCGAAAGCCCGTCAGCTCCGGAACGGCATGCCGAACAGACGCAGCATTTCCCGTCCCTCGTCATCCGTCTTCGCCGTCGTCACAAACGTAATATTCATGCCCTGAGTCAGCTCAATCCGCCCCGGATCGATTTCCGGAAACGCGCTTTGCTCTTCCAGACCCATGGAATAGTTTCCATTCCCGTCAAATCCCTTCGGATTCAGTCCCCGGAAGTCCTTGACCCGTGGAATCGCCAGGTTAATCAGCCGATCCAGAAATTCATACATCCGGTCCCGGCGAAGGGTCACCTTCAGGCCGGTCTTGTCGCCCTGGCGCACCTTGAAGTTCGAGACGCTCTTGCGGGCCTGGCAGATCAGGGGCTTTTGCCCGCTGATGACTGTCATGTCCTTGATCGCCGACTCCAGAAACTTCTTGTCCTGTGTGGCCCGGCCGATGCCCATTGAAACCACCACTTTTTGCAGTCTCGGAACGGCCATCGCACTCGAATAGCCGTACCGGTCCTTCATCGCCGGAACAATTTTTGATTTATACACATCTTTTAAACGAGCCATGACTCTTTTCACTTTCGTTCAGAGAATTACCGCTTGGCTTTTCGTACAATACCGATTTCACTGCCGTCGAGGGTCTGCCGTTTCTTGACCCCCTTGTCGTCCGTTACAAAGCGAACCCGGCTTCCCTTGTTGCTTTTCGGATTGACCGGAAGCAGGTTGCTGATATGAATCGGCCGTTCGATCCGAATCCGGCCGCCCTGCGGATTCTGCTGCGACGGACGCACATGTTTGTGCGCCAGATTCACGCCTTCGACCAGCACGCGCTGCTTGTCCGGCATCACCCGCATTACCCGGCCGACCACGCCTTTCTGATCGCCGGAAATCACTTCTACCTGATCGCCTTTTTTAATATGTCGTGCCATCATTCAACTCTTTTCTCAAGTTAGACCACTTCGCTGGCCAGCGAAATAATCTTCATAAAGTTCTTTTCACGCAGCTCCCGGGCCACGGCGCCGAAAATACGCGTGCCGATCGGATTCTTTTCGTTGTCAATCATGACCGCCGCGTTGCTGTCAAAACGGACATAGCTGCCGTCCGGCCGGCGAACCGGGTATTTCGTCCGGATAATCACGCACTTGTGCACTTTCTTCTTGTCCAGTTGGCAGTTCGGCAGATGTTTCTTAATCGCCACGCAGACGATATCGCCGATGCCCGCCGTCGGCCGGGTGTATTTGCCCTTGCCCGAACTGCCTCGTCCCAGGACGCGAATACACTGGGCGGTTTTTACGCCGCTGTTATCGGCTATTTCCAACATGCTTTCCTGCTGTATCACGGCTGCACCCTTTACTCTATGACTGCTTTTTGAACCAGTTTCACCAATCGCCAGCTCTTTCGCTTGCTGATCGGACGGCAGGAGGTGATCTCCACCATATCGCCTACGCCGGCTTCGTTGGCCGGGTCGTGGACAGCCAGTTTCGTCCGGCGACGAATATACTTCCCGTAATACGGGTGCTTCATCGTGTAATCGATCTGAACCACAATACTTTTATCGCCGCTTTTGCTGACGACCGTACCATGCTTCACTGTCTTCTGTTTGGCTGTTTCCATAGGACGTTACCGGGCCTTTACCTCATCTTCTCGTATCACGGTTTTGATTCGGGCAATATCGCGCCGGATATTGCGAATCACATGACGATTCTGCAGATTTTCCGTCACCGCCTGGCAGCGAAGCTCAAATACCTTCCGCTGCAGCTCCTGGAGCTTTTCCACGCGTTCATCGGATCGCAAATCTCGTGCTTCTGTAATCTTCATCGATTTCCCTTTTTATCCAAGTGCATGCCGCCGGGTTACAAACCGGCACCGAATCGGCATTTTATGCGCTACGCGAAGCAGGGCCTCTTTGGCCACACTCTCATCCACTCCGCCGATTTCAAACAAAACGGTTCCCGGTTTCACACGGGCCACCCAGCCGGCTACCTCCGCCTTGCCTTTTCCCATTCGGGTTTCCAGCGGCTTGGCGGTGTACGAATGATCGGGAAACACCCGAATGTATACCTTGCCTTCGCGGTGCAGAAAGTGTGTCGCGGCGACACGGCCCGCTTCAATCTGCCGCCCGGTAATCCAATGCGCGCTCAGCGCCTGCAGACCAAATTCGCCGAAGGCCACATAGTTGGACCGGCTGGCTTTGCCCTTCAGGGTCCCTCGCTGGTGCTTCCGATATTTCACTCGTTTCGGCATTAATGCCATGATCGATGATCCTCTCTACTCGCCTGCTCTATTCTGTCTTGTTCTCGACCGATTCACTGGTATCCGGTGCCGGCGGGGCGGCGGGGGCTTCTCCGCCGGACGCGGCCGATGCGGCCGGGCGATGATGACCGCGATCCCTCTCACGTGGATTGCGGCGAGGCCGGGCACCTCGGCGGGGCCGGGCCGGCGCCCTGGCCACGATTTCTTCGCCGAACTTGCCTTTGTAAATCCACACCTTGATGCCGATGGTCCCGTAAGTCGTTCGGGAGGTCGCAACCCCATAATCCACATTCGCATCCAGGGTATGCAGCGGAATCGCGCCCAGCTTCTGGGTCTCGCTGCGGGCAATCTCCGCCCCGGCCAGCCGGCCGCTGCAAATAATCTTCACGCCCAGCGCCCCGGCGTTCATCGCGTTCTCACAGGCCATCTTCATGGAACGCCGATACGCCGCCCGTTTTTTCAGTTGCTCAGAAATCCCTTCGGCCACCAGCGTGGCGTCCAGGTTCGGCTCTTTTATTTCAATTACATTGACGCTGATCTTGCGGTCAATCAGCTCCTCCAGTTCTTCCCGCAATTTGTCCACTTCCGCCCCGCGCGGCCCGATCACCATCCCCGGACGCGCCGTATGCAGCGTCACTTTGACCTCATTGCGGGTCCGAGCGATTTCCACCTTCGCCACGGCCGCGTACGGCGGCTGACGGTTAAACTTCTTGTCCACAAAATCGCGAAGTTTATAATCTTCGATCAGAAATTCGCCGTAATTGGCCTTGGGAGCAAACCATGTGCTCTGCCACGGCAGCGTAATGCCTGTTCGAAACCCGGTTGGAGATGTTTTCTGACCCATAACGTCCTCAGTTTCCTATGATTCCTGTGCTACCGTCACATAAATATGGCTGGCTTCTTTCCGGATCGGGTGTGCTCGCCCCCGGTCTTTAGGGTGCCAGGCCTTGGTTCCAATCCGTCGGCCCGCCTGATCGACACGGGCCTCGGTGACCACCAGATTATCCACATCGGCCTCCTGCTCATCGGCGTTGGCAATAGCACTTTGCAGTACCTTGCGGACCGCCTCGGAAGCCCGTTTATTGGTAAATTTCAGCAGATCAAGAGCGTCCTGCACGTCCCGTCCGGCAATCAACTGCGTCACCAGACGCACCTTGCGTGCCGACATGGGAGCGTAGCGATAACTGGCACGCCATGCGGATAACTCCTGCGTCTCCACGTTGAGGGCCTGGGCCAGACGCTGCACATCTTCGCTTCCCGGGCGCGGCACCAAAAGGCCTTTTTGCCAGTTGCGAATGGCCGCGGCCGCCTGTTTTTCTTTGCGGCCTCCGCGGGCCAGGTGCCCGGCTAATTCCTCAACCGTTATCCCCTGGCGGCGACAAATCTGATTTAATTTTTCTACATTCAGCATAAATCCAACCTTCTCTGCTTCTCCGGGATTTCCCGTATTCCGTCAATAAGCCGGTCCTGCCAAGCGCCGTCCGGTTACGTCTTCTTCCTCTCGCCCGAATGGCCCTTAAAGATCCGGGTCATCGAAAACTCACCCAGCTTATGGCCAACCATGTCTTCCGTAATAAACACTTTGTTAAAAATCTTTCCGTTGTGAACCAGAAACGTGAACCCGACAAACTCCGGAATAATCGTGCAGGCGCGCGCCCAGGTCTTGATCGGGTCTTTCAATCCGGATTCAATCTGCTTCTGCACCTTTCGGTACAGTTTCTCATCCACATACGGGCCTTTTCTTTGTGATCGTCCCATTCACATTCCTCTTTTTGGATACTTATAACACCAACTGTACGCCGCGGCCGCTCTTGCGCCGGCGAATGATCCGCTTGCTTCCGGTCTTTCGGGGATTTCGGGTCTTCCCGCCTTTGGCCGGAACGCCCGTCGGCGAACAGGGATGCCGTCCGCCATTGGCCCGGCCTTCGCCGCCGCCCATCGGATGGGCTACCGGGTTCATCGCCTTGCCGCGGACGTGGGGCCGAATCCCCATGTGCCGTTTCCGACCGGCCTTACCGATTTTAACATTTTGATAATCCGCATTACTGAGCTGGCCAATCGTCGCCCGGCATTCCTTGCGAACCATTCGCATTTCGCCGCTTGGAAGAATCACAGTCGCCCAGTCGCCTTCTTTGGCCATCAGCCGCGCAACCCCTCCGGCACTGCGTACCAGCTTGCCGCCCTGCCCGGGCTGCATCTCGATATTGTGAACCTCCACCCCCACCGGAATCGACTGGAGGGGCATCGTGTTGCCGGCCTTCGGCTCTACCACACGGCCGCTTTCGACCGTCTGCCC
>JAHDQI010000438.1 GCA_018433925.1 Phycisphaerae bacterium
GGACCGGCCGGGACTTGGTTATTGCCCCATTGATTGGCGCCGCCGGCATCAAAAATCATCGCCCCGCTGAATCCCTTGGCTTTCATCTCTTCGAGATCACGGGTAATGGCCTCTTTTGTCACATGGCTGTTGAGCCACCACCACCAGCAGCGAACACCTGCCCAGTGCGGCGGATTCATAAATTCCTGCTCCGAAAAATTGCCAAAAACCGGCAGCACTATGCTAAAAAGCAGGATAAAGAGAAGAAAAGTCCGCATCATGTCCCTTTCCGCGTGATTCTTAGGATTTGCATTGATTCCACTATAACTCATTTTTATACCGGTGATTGTGCTTACGTTTCTTTATTAATACCTTAAACTATGCCCTCGCCTGCCTTTTTTTATCCGGTAATTTACTATATTTTTCACAAGAGTTAGTTTAGAAAATTGGGATCCGAAATTCCAGTTTCTTTTCGCTTCGGTCGTTGTCAGACAGACATCTGTTCGAATAGTTCATAACCGAGCCCCTCGCGGATGAAAGTTGGATCGGAAAACCCATTATTCAGGCACAGTTTTTTAAGGCCGCAGAAGGTTTGTGCGGAATTAAAGAACTTGAAATCGACCTTCAAGCTCAGCCGCTGAGTGCCTCCGCCCACGGCCGACATCAGGGAGGAATTCCCCTTTGCCCGTACCGCCACATTGGGATATCGCCGCCCGTCGAACCAAAAGTCAGCCCGGACGGCCCATTCGACAGCGTCCAGGCCAGTCGGTTCCGATCCGGACCGTTGCCCCACGATCAGCAGAAAAGATTCCCGATTGCCTGTCTCTATGCAGAAATCAAAATTGGATGAAATGTGGCGGGGTTACCCTTTTTACATGGTATTTTATATCTTGATACGAGACATTTTTTTCTCTATTGCCGTATCCTATTTGTCCTGCTGAGTCAATTGGTAAGCCGGAAATGCCCCTGGAGGCCTTCGGCGGAATGGGGGCCGATCCAGATATGAAAATCACCGGGCTCGACGTTAAATTCCATGTTGATGTCCCAAAACCTCAGCGCATCGGTCGGGATTTCAAACCGGACGGTCTTTGTCTGGCCGGGTTCCAAATAGATCCTTTCAAATCCTTTCAGTTCCTTGACCGGCCGGGTAACGGAGCCGACCAGATCTCGGACATAAAGCTGAACCACCTCATGACCGGCCCGGCCGCCGGTGTTGGTGATATCCGCTGAAACCTTCACGGTACCTGGAATTTCGACATTCGGGGTTTCCACCTTCAGATTGCCGTACTCGAAGGTGGTATAGCTGAGGCCGTATCCGAAGGGCAGCAGCGGTGTATTGGGGGAATCAATGTATTTGGAGGTAAAACGGTCCTCTTCACGAATCGGCCGGCCGGTGTTTTTTTCGTTGTAATAAATCGGGATCTGGCCGACGCTGCGGGGAAAGGTTACGGTGATTTTTCCGGCGGGATTATAATCGCCCAGCAAGACATCGGCTATGCCGTTTCCGCCTTCGATGCCGGGATGCCAGGCCAGCAGGATCGCCGGGATATGCTCCATCTCCCAGTTTATGGTCAGGGGCCGTCCGGCAAACAGGACCATGACAACCGGTTTTCCGATTTTATGAATTTCCCTGACGAGCTGCAACTGCGGGCCGGGCAGACCGAGTTCGGTTCGGCTGTGGGCTTCTCCATTATGGCTTTCGCTTTCTCCCACGGCCAGAATAATCAGCTCGCTGCGGCCGGCGGCCTCAAGGGCCTCTGCAAATCCATCCGTCGAATCGCCCTCGGTTTGGCATCCTTTGGCATAATGAACCCGGCAGGTTTCTCCCAGTGCCTTTTTCAGCCCGTCCAGGAGCGTGACTACATCACCGTCCTCGGCAGCCGGCGCCCATGTGCCGATCAGATCGCGACGTGCCTGGGCCAGGGGACCGATCAGCGCAACCGATTTTAGATCGCGGCTGAGCGGCAGAAGATTGTTTTGATTTTTGAGAAGAACCAGAGATTCGCGCACGGCCTGCCTTGCAAGGTCTCGGTGCGCAGGAGCAAGAAGGACTGCCTCCTGCAGGTTCTCATTAACATAAGGATTGTCAAACAGGCCAAGGCGATATTTGACATGCAGGATTCTGCGAACGGCCGTATCAAGAACCTGCCGCAGCACAACACGCCGCCTGACGAGATCGGGCAAATGATCCAAATACGTTCGACTGACCATTTCCATATCCACCCCCGCGGAGGCGCCGAGCGCGGCCGCATGGGCCTGGTCTTCGGCAAAGCCGTGGGGAATCATTTGCTTGACAGAACGCCAGTCGCTGACGACAAATCCATCAAACCCCCATTGGCCGCGAAGCACATCGGTCAAGAGGAATGAATGGCCGCTGGTGGGGATGCCGTTGAGATCGTTAAAGCCGCTCATCAGGGTAGCGGCCCCTTCCTCCACACCCGCCTGAAACGGCGGCAGATACACATCCCGGACAATCCGCATCGGCACTTCGGTGGTGTGATAATCACGTCCGGCCTGCGAGGCCCCATAAACGGCATAATGTTTCAGGCAGGCGGCGATGGTATCCGGGGCAGCCAGATCACGGCCCTGGTATCCGCGTACTTTGGCCCGCGCAATCAGCGAGCCGAGATACGGATCCTCACCGGCGCCTTCAACGATACGGCCCCATCGCGGATCACGCGCGATATCGACCATCGGCGAAAAGGTCCAGTCAATACCCATCGCACGGGCCTCCCGCGCAGAAACAGCGGCGGTTTTTTCCATCAGATCCAAATCCCAGCTTGCGGCCTCGCCGAGCGGAACGGGAAAAACCGTTCGCTGGCCGTGGATCACATCCAGACCGAAAATCAGCGGAATTCCCAGGCGGCTTTCTTCAACGGCGATCCGCTGAAGCTTGTTTCGCGCCTTGACATCCTGCAAATTCAGAAATGAGCCGATTCTTCCTTCCCGGATTTCGGTTTCGATATCACCGGAGCCATCCTCGCCCAGCCGGCTTTTTTGAGACATCTGCCCGGCCTTTTCTTCAAGTGTCATGCGGGCCAGAAGTGAATCGATTTGTGCTTCGATGGCGGGGTCAAGACGCTTGATGGACCGGGACCCATGTTGACACCCAAGCGAGAGAACAATAAGCAGGGCGCATAGCGAAAGAAGGATTGCTCGTTTCATGGTTTTCCTTTCCACACAGATTCGAGTCCTGTTTTACACATCGGCAAGCCGGGAGCAACGCCCGGCCTTCAGACTGTACCCGAAAAACAGGATGGCGTAAAGTATTCTATGGGATGATTTCCGCGGTTTCCATCTTTTTGACCCGGACCCCGCCAATGAGATCGCCGAAAGCGCAGCGAAGACCTTGCTCCTCAACCACGACAACGGAGGCAAGCCGCTTTCTGCGGGCCATTTCCCCCTCCTGCCGTGTGCATTTGACCACAACGGAAGAGCCCTCCCTGACAGCAGTAAACTCAGAGAAGCAGAATTCACCAACGCGATAGTCATAGCCATCGCCTTCATCTTCATACAATGTGCCTTCCGCCCTGCCGGATTCGTCCAGAACAATCACCAGCGTCAGCGGCAGCGCTGAGTTGAGCTGTTCGGTGGTCTGGACAACCGGGCCAAGCGGTACAATCGCCCCGCCGCGAATCTTCAAATCGCATTGATAAGGATCGTCCTGTATTTCCTGCCGTGTCAGAGATATACTCCGCCAGATGCCGCCGGGCAGCACAGGGTCCCGGGCCCATCGCGGGACCACCAGCAGATCGGAGCCGAGGAGAAAGGCCTGGTCTTCCATGCGCAGCGAAAGGTCTTCCGGATTCGCGAAAAAAACCGGCCGCATAATGGGCAGTCCTGTCCGATGCGCCTGGTGAAACAGGGTGTAGAGGTAAGGCATAAGCCGATAGCGCCTCTGGAGGGCAGTGCGGGCGGCCGCTTCGGTTTGCGGTCCAAATGACCAGGGCTCCTGATCCTCAGATTCTTTGGTCGTGTGCGCCCGGCTGAATGGATAAAAGGCCCCCACGGAGATCCAGTGTGCCCAGAGCGAGGGGGTGGCGTTGTCGGCAAATCCGCCGATGTCCGGACCGTTAAACGGCTGGCCGGACAAACTGAGATTCAGAGACATGGGGATGGACCATTTCAAATGCTGCCAGGTGGCCTTATTATCGCCCGTCCAGGTAGCGGCATACCGATGGCCGCC